>DATDQC010000276.1:0-6415 GCA_035292455.1 Thermoplasmatota archaeon | reverse complement strand
TGGTGGGCGACCGCCTCGTCGTCCACCTCCATGTCGACACCCAGGACGCCATGGGAGCCAACGTCGTGAACACCCTCTGCGAGGCGGCGGCACCTTCCATCGCCAAGGCAACCGGTGGGCGCGCCGGCCTGCGAATCCTCTCCAACCTGGCCACCGAGCGCCTGGTGACCTCGCGCTGCCGGGTCCCCGCCGAGGCCCTCGGGGGCAAGGACGCCGTGCGGGCCATCGTCGAGGCGGACCGCTTCGCCCACCTCGACCCCTACCGCGCCGCCACGCACAACAAGGGGGTCATGAACGGCATCGACCCGCTCCTCATCGCCACCGGCAACGACTGGCGCGCCGTGGAGGCGGGGGCGCACGCCTACGCCGCCCGCGACGGCGCCTACCGGGCCTTGACCCGCTACCGCGTGGGGCGCGGGGGCGCCCTGGAGGGGGGACTCACCCTGCCGATGGCGGTTGGGACCGTGGGGGGTGTCACCCGCCTCCACCCGGTGGCGCGAATCTGCCTCAAGGTGCTCGGAAACCCCGACGGCAAGCGGCTTGCCGCCCTCGCGGCCTCGGTGGGGCTGGCGCAGAACCTTGCTGCCCTCAAGGCGCTCGCCGGGGAGGGCATCCAGCGCGGCCACATGGCGCTCCATGCCCGCAACATCGCCCTCCGCACCCGCCGCAGGGGCTCCTGAAGGGTTGGACCATTGGACCATAACCCTTAAGCCCAAGCCCCTCGCTCAAAGGGGTGGATGCAGAAGCTCGTCCGTCTCCTCCTGGACAAGATGCGGATGGTGAAGGAGGACGCCTTCGCCGTCGCGCACGTCGTCGAGGAGGCGTTCGCGGGCCAGAGCGAGCTCGACGACGACCTCGTCAACCCGCAGCTTCGGCAGGTCCTCTACGACCTCCAGGACAGCAAGGTCCTTGATGTCCGGCGCACCGAGGGCGACGAGGGGGGCCGCAGCCGCCGCCACTACTATTGGCATGTGCGGGACCCCTCCGACGGCGACCGGCTGCCCGAGCGCGCCGTCCCCGACCCGGCGGAACGGCTCTACCATCGCCTGGCAGACGAGGCGTGGGCCCGGCGCCCTGCCCCCGACGAGTAGACTCTAGGCTACTGGTACCCGGGTGGCGGTGGCGGCCGCTTCGTTTCCGGCGACGAGGGCGGCGCCGACAGGTCCTTTCCGCCCTTCTCGATGGCGCGGCGGCGCGCCATGTCGCGGCGGGCGCCGTGGAGGAGGGCGCGCCAACCGGCCACCGTGAGGGCGACGCTGAAGACGCTGGCCAGGACCAGGAACGACTTGTCACCCCAGCCGTAGTTGGAATCGGCCGGGAACAGCGCCTCGTAGGGGGCGTCCGGAGGCGGATGGTAGTCCCGCACCACCAGGACGGTGTAGGGCACCACCAGGAGGGAGGCGATGAGCCCGAAGAGGGTCACCCCGACGAAGACCCTGCTGGGGACCGGCACACCCTCGCGAGGAGCCCCCGCCTGGTCAAGGTTTCGCTTCCGCCTCCTTCATAGCGCCCGAGCCCTTGGCCCGTTCCGTGGGCCGGCTGTTTGGCACCAACGGCGTGCGCGGCGTGGTGGGCGTCGACATGACTCCAGAGTTGGCGCTCCGCCTGGGCCGCGCGGTCGGCACCTGGCTGCAGCCCGGCGACCGCGTCGCGGTGGCCTCCGATGCCCGCGCCTCGGGCGCCCTCCTCAAGGCCGCGCTTTGCGCCGGGCTCCAGGCGGCGGGGGTCCACACCGTGGACATCGGCATCCTCCCGACGCCGGGCGCGCAGCTCTACGTCCGCGACCGCCGCTTCGCCGCCGGGGCGGTGGTCACCGCCAGCCACAACCCGCCCGAATACAACGGCATCAAGCTCCTCGCCCCCGACGGCACCGAGACCGACGCCGCGGCGGAGCAGCAGGTCGAGGCCCTCTACGATTCGCAGCGTTTCCGCAGCGTTCCCTGGGACCGCGTCGGCGGCCACGCGGCCGACGCTGGCGCCGCCGACCACTACATCGCCGCCGTCCTCAAGCAAGTGGACGCCGCCGCCATCCGGAAGGCCAAGCTGCGCGCCGTCCTCGACCCCGGAGGTGGGGCGGGCTGCGTCACGGCGCCGCGCCTGCTGCGGGAACTCGGCGTCGAGGTGGTGCCGCTCTCGTGCGAACTCGACGGGGCCTTCCGCGACCGGCCGAGCGAGCCGTCGCCGGAGAACGCCAAGCGCTGCCAGGCCGCGGTCAAGGCCCAGAAGGCCCACCTCGGCATCCTCCAGGACGGCGACGCCGACCGCGCAGTCTTCGTGGACGAGCGCGGCGAGTACGTCTGGGGGGATGCCAGCCTCGCGCTCGCCGCCTTGTGGGAGCTCCGCCGCGCGCCCAAGGGCCGCAAGGCGCCAATCGTCTGCACGGCGGTCTCCTCCTCGAGCTGCGTCGCCGACGCGGTCCGCATGGGGGGCGGGGAGCTGGCGTGGACCCCCGTCGGCAGCCCCATCGTGGCGCGCGAGATGATCCGCCTCGGCGCCCTCTTCGGGGGCGAGGAGAACGGCGGCATGATGTTCTCCCGCCACCTCGTCGCCCGCGACGGCCTCATGGCGATGGCCTTCATCCTCGAACTCCTTACCAAGACCGGCAAACGGCTTTCCGAGCTTGCGGCCGAGATCCCCCGCTACGCCCTGGTCAAGGAGAAAATCGCCGTCCCCGAAGCGGAGAAGAAGGCGCTCCTCGACCGCCTGCGGCGCGAGGCCCCCCGCGTTCCGGGCGTCCGCTCGGTGGACACCCGCGACGGCGTCAAGGCGACCTTCGACCAGGGCTGGGTCCTGGTCCGTCCGAGCGGGACCGAGCCCGTCTACCGCGTCCAGGCCGAGGCCAAGACCGATGTCGAGGCGCGCCAACTTGCCGACCGTTTCACGACGCTGCTGGAGTCGCTGCGGGCCACTCCGACGCCAAGTCGTCGTCCGTGAGGGTGGCCACCAGAAGGCCGCCGACGCGACCGAGCATGCCGGCGTCGATCTTGTCCAGGGTGTCGCCCGTGGTGTGCCAGTAGGGGGGGAACCCCGTGCTGCTCTCGGGACGCTCGCGACCCAGGTCGATGATGTCCACGGCGGGGATGCCGGCTTCCAGGAACGGGAAATGGTCGTCGCCGCCAACGCCGCGCTCGTCATCGAGGAAATTCTCCGCCAGCCCTGCTGCAGGGGCGTGTCGCCACAGCAGGTCCACGAGCCCGGGGTCGCCCTGCACACTGTGGCTCTCGCGCGGGAAACGCGCGTCGGCGTCACCCACCATGTCAAGGAGGATGAAGCGGCCGACCTCTCCCGCCAAGAGGCGGCTCACGAAGAAGAGGGAGCCGGCCAGCGGGTGGCAGTCCACGAAGCCGTCCTCGCCGTCGAAGAAGACGATGCCGAGGCCGAACGGCACCTCGACATCCCCTTCCGCGACGTGCTGCATGAGCCTGAGGAGGACGCCGACGCCCGAGGCGCCGTCGTTGGCCCCGAGGACCGGTTCGTTACGACGCCCGGGGTCCGGGTCCCGGTCGGCCTCTTCCTTGGAGTCCCAGTGCGCTCCGAGCCACAGCATGCGGTCCTCGCGGCCCGGCCAGGTGGCCACCAGGTTGGAGAACCGGAGACCGGGGAGTTCGTCGCGGTCCTCTTCGCCGCAGTGGGCCGGGTCCTCGTTCCAGTCCTGGAAGCTTCCCCTGCCCAGTTCCTGGTACATCGCACCGGTGAAGTTCTGGAAGCGCACCTCCCACCCCGTCGCCCGCATGGCCTCCCACAGCGCGCGGGAGGCGTCCTCGTGGCCGGCGGTCCCCGGGACCCGGAAGCGCGGCGAGCCGTTCGGGTCCTCGACGAGGAGGCGCACGGCGTCGAAGGCGCCGTCGCCATCGAACGTGAACGGAGGCTCCCCCTGGCCGTTCTGCGCGCAGCCCGCCAGCGCGGCCGCCAGCAGGGCGACGGCGAGGATGCGCTCCATGGCGGGCGCACGGCGGCGGGCCATTCAACCTTTCTTCCCCCTCGCCTTCACCGCCTGCGTGGGCATCGACCTGGGGGACCTGGTGCAGCACCGCGAGACGACCCTCGCCTCCTACGCCGGCCGCCGCCTCGCCATCGACGCCTGGAACATCCTCTACCAGTTCCTCGCCTCCATCCGCCAGCCCGACGGGACGCCCCTGATGGACGCCCAGGGGCGGGTCACCAGCCACCTCGCCGGGACCCTCTACCGGACCGGCAGCCTGGTCGAGGCGGGCATCCAGCCGGTCTTCGTCTTCGACGGCGAGCCGCACCCCCTGAAGCGGGCAACGCTCGCCGAGCGGGCGATGCGCAAGGTCGAGGCGCAGGCGGCTTATGAGGAGGCGGTCGCGGCGGGCGACTTTGAGAAGGCGCGCAGCAAGGCGCAGCAGACCAGCCGGCTGACGTCGGCCATGGTCGAGGAGACGCGCGAGCTTCTTGGGGCGCTCGGCATCCCCTGCATCCAAGCAGCCGGGGAGGGGGAGGCGCAGGCGGCCCAGATGGCGGCCAAGGGCCAGGTCGCCGCCGCGGTGAGCCAGGACTACGACGCCCTGCTGTTTGGCACGCCGCTCCTGGTCCGGAACCTCACCGTGACAGGACGGCGGAAACTCCCCGGCAAGCAGGTCTGGGTCGAGGTGGCCCCCGAGGAAATCCCGCTCGCCCCGAGCCTCGAGGCGCTCGGGCTCTCTCGGGAGCAACTGGTGGACGCCGCCATTCTCATCGGCACTGACTTCCAGCCCGGAGTGAAGGGGGTCGGTCCCAAGAAGGCGCTCGAACTCATCCGCAAGGAGGGCTCCCTCGACGCGCTCCTTCGGAGACTTGCGGCGAACCCCGCATCGGCCTCCTCGGCGGCGGAGCGCGCCGTCGCCAAACAGGCCGGCGACCTCGCCGAGCGCGACGAGGTGCGGCGCATCTTCCTGGAGCCCCCCCACGCGGAGGCCGGCGACCTTACCCCGCGGCCGCTCGACGCGGAGCGGGTGCGCCGCTTCATGGTGGACGGGCGCGGCTTCAGCCCCGACCGCGTCGAGGCGGCGCTGGCCCGCTTCCAGGCGGCGCGCTCCAGGGGGACCCAGAAGACGCTTTTCTAGGGACCTACATCGCCTCAAGGATCGGAATGCCGAGGGCGTCGAGGGCCGCGCGGAGCGCTCCGCGCCCCGCCGCCACCGTCGCCAGGCGGAGAGCCTGCTCCGCCTTGTCCTCGCACTCGAGGACACGGTGGTCGCGGTAGTACTCGTTGAAGGCGGCCGCAAGCTCGAAGGCGTAGCCGGCGAAGTGGTGCGGGGCGTTCTGCTCCACGGCGCCGGCCGCGGCCTGGGGAAGACGAGCGACGGTCGTGAGGAGGCGGATCTCGCCCTCGCCAGGCGGCGAAGCCCCCGCAGCGCCCTGCTTGAGGCCTGCCTTGGCCGCCTCCCGGAGCAGGCTGGAAGCCCGGGCGTGGGCGTACATGAGATAGGGGGCGGAGTCCCCCTCGAAGTCGAGCGCCTCCTCCCAGCGGAACTCGATGGGCTTCTCGGGCTGGATGCGGGCGATGTTGAAACGGACGGCGGCGACACCGACCGCCTCGGCGATGCGGCGAAGCTCGGCCTCGGGAAGGTCGTTGCCACGCCGGCGCTGCACCTCGGCGTAGGCCCGCTCGACCGCCTCGTCGAGCAGGTCGTCGAGGAAGACGACGCGGTTGGCGCGGGTGGACATCTTCCCTTCAGGCAGGCCCACGAAGGCGTAGAAGACCACCGTGGGTCGCTTCACGCCGAGCGCCTCGAGGGCGGTGCCGACCTGGAGGGCCTGCAGCTTGTGATCCTCCCCGAGGACGTCCACCAGGCGGCCCGGGCCGATGCGTTCCGCCTTCCAGGCGTGGTACGCGATGTCCCGTGTGGCGTACACCGAGGTCCCGTCCTTCCGGGTGAAGTAGAACTTGTCCTTCTGCCCCTTGAGGACCGAGGAGAGGTCGAGGTAGTTGGCGCCGTCGGGTTCGACGCCCGCGAGGGGGAGCCGCTTGAGACGCTCGGTGACGCGGCCCACACTGCCGTCGGCGACGAAGTCGGACTCGTCCTTGATGGAGTCGAAGCGGACGCCGAGCCGGGCAAGCGACTCCTGCATGCCGCCAAAGCAGGCCTCGTAGACCTCGCGCACCCGCTTCAGAAGGTCGGGCTCGGCCGACTCCAGGCGCAGGGCGAGGCGGGCGACCTCGGCGCCCGTCGCAGGATCCGCCTTGGCCTTCTCGTGGGCGGCCTGGTAGTAGGGCACGAGGTCGTGGTCGATCTTGGGGCGGGCGGAGGGTGGAAGCGAATCCGGCTTGAGATTCCATTTCCCCCAGGCCAGTGTAGCGACCTGGCGGCCGAGGTTGTCCAGGTAGTACTGCGCCTCGACGTCGTAGCCCGCCGCCCGGTAGAGGCGGGCGAGCGTGTCGCCGACGATGGGGTTGCGGGCGCGGCCGACGTGG
>DATDQC010000275.1:0-2446 GCA_035292455.1 Thermoplasmatota archaeon | reverse complement strand
GGGGGGACGCGACGCCCGCCGCTTCGAGGAGTGGCAGATTGCCGGCCTCGAGGTGCGCTCGCCCTCGCTCGCCAAGCAACAGGCGGTCGAGGCCGCGGCCCGCGCCGCCGGGACGCTTTCGCGCCTCAGCCCCGCCGACCGCTCCCTTCTGGCCCTCGCCCTCGAACTCGGCGCCGTCCTGCTGACCGACGACTACACCATGCTCGACGTCGCGAAGCGGCTCGGCGTCGCGACGCGCACCGTCAGCACCGAAGGCATCCGCGGCACCCTCGACTTCAAGCCGCGCTGCGCGGGCTGCGGACGGTGGTTCGATGCGGAGCCGAAAGAGGCGACCTGTCCGGTGTGCGGCTCCCCGGTCCGCCCCAAGCCGCGAAGCCAGGTTGATATAGACCCTGCGAGCAAGGCAGGGCGGGTAGGCCCGCCTTGAACGCCCCCTTGATGGAAGGCCAGGTGCGAGTACGCGTCGCCCCGCAGGAGGCGCAGCCGCTCCAACGCGTCGTGGTGGGCCTCGAAGGCTCCGACGCCGACCTCTTCGTGGGGGAGCAGGCCGCCGTGTTCGCGGCGGCCCTCGCCGTCCCGCTCCTTGCGCTCCACGTCCAGCACCCCACGCAGCCGACGCCCAAAGGTCTCTTTGCGGACCTCGAGAAGCGCTGCGGGCGGCGCGGCGTCCCCTTCATGGGCCGCATCCTCACCGGCACCGACGTCGCGGCGGAGATCCTTGCCGAACTCACCCCCGCCGACCTCTGCATCCTCGGCACCCGCCGGCTCCTCAAGGGGTTCCGCACCGGCTCGGTGGCGCGCCGCGTCCTTGAGTCGGCCCCCGGACCGGTTCAGCTCATCCGCGTCGGCTGAGCGCTACCTCCCAGGGGGTCGGTCCGGGGGCTCGCCCGGCCTAAACGCGTTTTTATACATACGAAGCGAAATCATGGCCTGCATGGCCGCATCGCGCCCCATCCTGGTCGCCGTGGATTTCTCTCCCTGCAGCCGCGCCGCGCTCGATGCCGCGGCCGGCCTCGCCGAGGACATGGAGGTGCCGGTCGTCCTGGTCCACGCCCTCACCGCGCTGCCGGCCGGCACCGACCCCGCGGCGCCCGACCCGGTGACGGCCGTGCGGCTCGAGGTGGACGAAGGCGAAGCCATCGAACTCTCCACGGAATGGGCCGGACGCCTGCGGAAACGCGGCCTCGACGTCGAGACGGTGGCCCGCCGCGGCAAGCCGGCCGATATCATCCTCAAGGAGGCGAAGGCCCGCAACGCCGCCCTCGTCGTGGTGGGCACGCACGGCCGCACTGGGTTCCGCCACCTGGTGCTGGGCTCGGTCGCCGAGGCCGTGGTCCGCCGCAGCGACCGCCCCGTCCTCGCGGTCCCCGACCCCCAGGCCAAGGCCAGGTGAGCCCACGACGACGGGCTCCCGGATCCGGGCCACCGCGGCGGCCATCCGCTCGATGCGCATCCGGGGGGCAGCCGAGATCGGGCGGCGCGCCGCGGACGCCCTGGCAAGCGACGTGTCCCGGACCCGGGGCGCGCTTCCCTCACTCCGGAGGCGGGCGGAAGCCGGCGCCCGGACCCTCCTGTCCGCGCGGCCCACCGCGGTGAGCCTGGAGCACGGCGTCGGCGCGGTCCTGCGGGCGATTGCCGCGGCGGGGGACCCCAACGAGGCGCGGGCAGGGGCCCGGCGGGCCGCCGACGCCTTCCGGCGCGCCACCCTCGAGAGCCGGGACCGCATCGCGCGAGGCGGAGCGCGGCTGGTGCAGGATGGACACCGCATCCTCACCCACTGCCACTCGACCACGGTGGTGGCCATCCTGCGCCAGGCGTGGGCGGAAGGCCGCCGCTTCGAGGTGTGGGCCACCGAGACGCGGCCGTTCCAGCAGGGTATCCTGACCGTGCGCGACCTGGCAGGGGCCGGCATCCCCGCGACCCTGGTGGTGGACGGCGCCGCGAACCGCGTCCTCAAGGGCAAGCCCATCGACCAGGTGCTGGTGGGCGCCGACACCGTGAGCCGCGAGGGGCACCTCTTCAACAAGATAGGCACCTCTGGCGTGGCGGCCCTCGCGGGCATCCTCGACATCCCGTTCCGGGCCGCGGCGGGCTTCCACAAGTTCACCGACCGCCCGGCCGCAGACGTCGTGGTGGAGGAGCGCCCTGCGAACGAGATTCTCGGAAGGCGGGCCCTTCCCCGGGGTGCCCGGGCCGAGAACCCCGTGTTCGACCGCACCGACGCGGAGGACGTGGTCGCCTACGTCACCGAGGATGGGCCGCGCCCCCCTCTCGCGGCGGTGGCGCGGGCCCTCGAGGTTCAGAAGGGGGTGGGCCGCTGAGCCGCCCGTCCGCCCCCACCGACGCGGTGGTCGCGACCTACGAGCTTGCCGGCCGGTTCCCTCTGCGCGACGCGGCCCGCGTGGTCGCCATGGAGCAGTCCACGGGCACCTGGACGAAGCTTGCG
>DATDQC010000274.1:0-3986 GCA_035292455.1 Thermoplasmatota archaeon | reverse complement strand
CAAGCGCCACCAGAAGCATCCGCGCCAGGGGCATGGAGAGGAGTTCGAGGAGGGCGTCCCGCTCGCCTTGGACCTGCGCGGGGGCGATGCCCTTGCCGAGCGCCCCCTCGACCCGCTCCACGGCGCGCCGGCGGACGGCGTCGTAGGCCGGCGAGGTCAGCAAGTTGGCGAGGTCGGGCCCGCGCTCCCGCACGGCCTCCCGCACGCCGGGGAGGAACGGGTCGTGGGCGAGCCGCACCAGGTCGGCCACGCCGCGCCCAAGCGGGGCCCGCCCTTCAAGGTGTGGGTGGGCCGGGGGAGGTCGGCTACTCGCTCTCGATGCGTGGGGCCAGCAGGTACACGATGTGGCCGCCGCCGTCCGCGATGTCGAACTCGATCTTGACCGGGTAGTCGGTGCCGAGGTGGAGCGTCACCGCATCGGTGGGGCGCACCACCTTCGCCATGTTGCTGAAGTAGTCGAGGCTGAAGAGGCTGCGCGACTTGTCGGGGGCCTGGATCTTGATCAGTTCGTCCCCCTCGAGCTTGAGGTGGACCTGGTCGGTGTCGCCGTCGGCCACCAGCTCGAAGGTCTTCCCCTGCGCAATCAGGGCGATGTGGTCGGAGACCGCCTCCGAGGCCTTGATGCCCTGCTGCAGCTCCGAGGCGAGGACGGTGACCTGATTGGGGAGGTTGAGGTTGGGAACCTTGGGGTCGCCCATGTTGGCGGTGTCCACCAGGGCCATGCGGCGCGTGATGTGGCCGATCTTGAAGACCAGGCGGTGGGCGTCCTCCTTGTACTCGATGTCGATGAAGTCCTGGGGGCCGGCGAGCTTGAGGATGTCCTTCAGTTTGTCCAGGTCCACCCCCATGTCGAGGTCCTTCGCCTTGTACTCCGCGAAGGCCTTCTTGCCGACGGAGAGCTCGACCATGGCGACGTGGGCGGGGTCCACCGCCTTGAGGGAGAGCCCCTCCGCGGTGGCCTGGATCTTGGCCTCGTCCACGAGGGGGGCGACCGCATCGAGCATGGTCCTGAGGACCTCCGCCTTGACCTTGGCCTTGAACATGGACCACCTGGGGTTGGGTGGCCCAAAGAGGCCGTTCACTTAAGCCTAAGGAAAAGGCCGATGGAAGGATGGGTCGGGCCGCGAGTCGGCTCCCCGCGCCGCCTCCCGGGTCGGCGCGTCGGCCGGGAAAACGGCGCTTCCCGCGAGGCCGCGTGCGACAACCTCTAGTAGGATGGCCACACAGAGCCACTCTATGAACGCCCTTCGCCTCTTCGTGTGGGCCCTTGGGGCCCTGCTCGTCATCGGCGCCCTGGTGGCCCTCTACTTCGCCACAGGATTGTCCGCCTGGGTGCCGTTCGGAATCGCGGTCATCGCCCTCGTGATGGTCGCCGGGATGTTCCTCATGGCCCTCGCCAACCGGGCCGGGAACCGCAAGGTGGTCCACGTCCACCGGCAGACCCCGGGCAAGACCGACCCGGGCCGGCCGCCTTCGCGCGTCCCGGCCAAGGCCGTCATCATCGACGCCAAGGTCGAGAAGGAGAGCCACGTCGTGCGGGCCCCCGACGGCACGCCCCAACGCATCACCACGGTCCGGCAGAGCCAGCGCAGCGTGCAACGCGCCGCCCGCCGGCAGGCTCGACCCGGCCCCCGACGGCCCTGACCGCTCAGTACTCCCGCCACGAGTGCTTGCAGAGGACGCACTCGTTGATCTGCGTCGGGGGCTCGTCCGAGCGGCGGGTCTGCATGAGGTGGAAATAGGCGCGGTCGTGGCCGCACTTGGGGCAGGTGATGGTCTGCTGCTGCCGCACGTCCGACGTGTTGTCGAGGACCTGGCGCTTCTTTCCCGACGCCTCGCTGGCCCTGACCACCTTGCTCACGACGGGCCCCCCCGAGGTCCAGCCGCACTTGCGGCAGACCACCTTGCCGTCCTGGGGGTAGGCGAGGCTCTTGCACTGGGCGCAGAAGGGCACGACGCCTTCCACCCCGTCCCCCAGGAAAGACTTTCGTTCCGGGGCTTCGGCGCGCTCAGCGGCCGCGTCCGAGGCCCGCGATGGCCTCCGCGGCGCGCCGCTCGGCGCCGGTGGCCTCCTTCATGACGGGGCCGGCGGTGGCGCGCTGGATGAGCGCCTCGAGGGCGTCGCGGATGCCGGGGTAGGGGTGGAGGCCATGGAGGCGGACGGCGGAAGCGGGAGCGGAGGCGCCCTTGGCCCCCTTCTTGGGCTGGGCAGGGACGGGGAGGAGTGTGGCGTGCCCGAAGAGCCGGGCCAGGGGGCCGCGCCGCCAGTCGAGGTCCCGGAGGGCGTCGTAGTGGAGCTTGTCGTCGCGGCGCCGGAGGAGTCCGCCACGCGCAACGAGGCGCAGGTTGGTGAGGTGGTAGGTGCGGCTTCGGCGGTCCACTTCCGCGAGGAGCCAGGCGGGAAGCGTGAGGGTCGCAAGGAGGACCGGGACGACGGTGGTGTAGGAGCCGGCGAGGGGTTGGTCGAGGGTCACGACCGCCAGCCCGGCGAGGAGCAGGGTCGGAAGCGGCCACTTGCGGCGCATCCGCCACGCGAAGAGGGCGCCGGCCCCGCCGAAGAGCAGCAGGACGAGGAGGGCGGCTACCACGATGTTGCCGTAGAGGTAGTTCCAGAACTTCCAGCCGGGTCCGTTGCTCCCGGAGGCCCAGAACCCGGAGTGGAACAGGCCGAGGAGCGCCAGGCCGAGGAGGGCCGGCACGAGCCCCAGGAGGTGCCATGGCAGGTAGCTCGCGAAGGCGGGGTGGAGGCTGGCCTCCTCCCGCTCGCCGGGGGCCAGGGGCACCTGCTGCATAGGCAGGAAGCGGGGCCGGGGGGCCTGAAGGTTGCGATTCAGCTCCGTGTCGCCCGGCGGGGGAAGGCGAGGCGAAGGACGACTGCCGAGAGGGCCCACGCCCCGAGCGCCGCCGCGTTGATTTTCCAGGGCTCCCATCCCAGGGATTCGAGCGTGGGCATCTGGCGGAACGCGACCTCGACGGCGAAGAAGAGGAGGGGGCTCATCCAGCCGATCCAGGGCTGCGCGCGGCCGTCCACCGCCGCGAGCCCCCACCACAGCATCCCGAGGACGGCGAGGAGAATGCCGGTGAGCGCCACCGCGACCACCGCCTCGAAGGGGTACCAGTAGCCCTCGGGGACCCACCGCGTGAGGGCGATGTGGGCGGCGTAGACGAGGGCGAGGAAGACGAGGAGCGGCAGCGGGTTCTGGCGGATGCGGCTCCGAAGGACCGCGACGTCCCCCTCGTCCTTGGTGCCGTGGAAGCGGCTCCCCTTGACATGACTGGGGCGGGAGCCGGGGATGCCGAGGAGCGCCAAGGCGAGGACCGCGGCGTGGGCGGGGCGCGCGAGGTCGAGGTTGGCGAAGGCGAGGGCGAGGTTCTGCGGGAACTCCACGAGGAAGTCGCGGCCGATCGTGAGCGCGGCGTCGAGGCCCGGCCCCGTGCTCGCCCACGGCACCAGGCCGCGGTCCACGAACAGCACGACGCCGGCGAGAACGAGGGCGGGCGGGATGAAGAGCGGCGCCATGGCGGCGACGAGGAAGAACAGGAACGAGACGGGGCCCCGCGAGAGCCGGGCGGGCTGGACATGCCCGGACTCGACGCCGGCGCGGAACTCGCGGATGCCGTGGCCCGAGAGGAGGAGGACGGTGGCGTGGCTCACCTCGTGGAGGAAGGTGCCGAACCACGACACGACGAGGTACATCCAGCGCTGGAAGCGCGCCATGCCGAGGAGCACCCGGCGCAGCAACTCCACGCTCGTGGTCTGGAGGCGCCACAGGACCCAGAGGGCCACGGGGGCGAGGGCGGCGGCCGCGAAAGGCTCCCACGCGGACACTATTCGACCACCTCGAGAAACGTCGGCACGCCGGTGTGGTCGTAGGCCCGCCAGTCGTCCTCGCCGTAGGGCTCGCCGAGGATGAGGTGGATGTCGCCGTGCTTCTCAAAGAGCTCGAAGTCGGCGTCCGACGGGTAGGGGTGCGGGTCGGGGTGGC
>DATDQC010000273.1:0-3221 GCA_035292455.1 Thermoplasmatota archaeon | reverse complement strand
GCCAGCCCGTCGCGGTGGAGTTCGGCCTCGTGGTCCGCGACGGCGACTTCAGCATCACCGGCACGCCCGACGTGGGCAATCTCGACTCCGTGCAGGACAAGGTGAAGGTCACCGTCATGCCGTTCCTGCAGCCGCCCACGGTCACCACCCTCACCGTCAACCCCGCCGACGTCAACATCGCCGGCTCGCCCGTCCAGGTCGCCATCACGGTCACGGCGACCGACGACAAGCAGGTCCAGGCCGTCATCGCCTACGTGACGGCCACCAAGCTCGGCACCGTCCTCCAGGTTCCCCTGGTCCACGTCACCGGCGACACCTACCAGGGCTTCCTTGACTCCAGCAACCCTCGCCTCACCCTGAACCGCGATCCGTTTACGGGTGTGGTGTCGCCGTGGAGCGTCAGCGCGTTCGCCTTCGACGCCGACGGCGGGTTCGGCTTCGTCACGGACGGCACCCTGACGGTCCGGGCGAGCGGCAGCGCGACCCTGCCCGCGGTCCGCCTCGTCGGCAGCGGCCCTGCGCCGCTCCAGAACGCCTGCTTCATCACCCCGAGCAGCGCCCCGGTCCAGTTCCTTGGGCCGGGCGACACCATCTTCCTCGACGTCTGCATGAAGCCGCTGCAGCTCCTGAGCCGCGTCACCTACCAGGAACGCTTCAACCAGGGCCATGGCGGCGTCGTCGCAGGGCAGGAGGTCGACCTTCCGGGGCCGTACGCGATTCCGGTCGACTCCCTGGCAGGCGGCGAGCAGACCATCCGGGTCAAGGTCTACGACCGTCTGGGCTTCACCAGTTTCCTGGACATCCCGGCAGTCGTCGATTTCGGCTCCCCCGAGGTCTTTATCGTCGCACCCAACCCGACGTACCAGAACGTCAGCTTCCCGTTCGTCGTCTTCATCCACGACGACACCCCCAAGGAGGTGCGCGTGGTGCTCGACGGCAAGGTGCACATCCTGGACACCGACAACCTTGCCCATGCCGCCAACATCACCTTCCTTCCCGAAGTGGACGAGGACACCGGGGCCTTCGCCGCCACCTACCTGGCCGACCTCTTCGGAGTCGAACTCCTCGACATCCTGGAATCGGGGGCGGACGAGAACCACACCCTCCTCCACTTCCTCAAGGACGGGGACACCTACGCGTTCGAGTTCCACCTCAAGCGGACCGTGCTGGGGTCGGCCACCTACACCTACGAAGTGCGTGACATCCCGGGCAACCGGGTCACTGGCGCCGGCTCCCTGCTCACCATCAACGCGACCACCGACATCGCCGTCAAGAACGCCTACGTGGTGCAGACCCGGCTCCTTCCAGGGGACAACGCCACCGTGCGCGCCGTCGTCCGTCAGAAGGTCGGAGTCACCACGGTCCCCGTCGCGGTCTTCTTCGGAGCCGACGACATGGAGGAAATCGTGTTCGGGGAGGCCCCGGTCGGCCAGGACATCCAGATCGAGTTCAACCGCACGTTCCGGCCTGGCATCCACGAACTCCTAGTGGCCGCCTTCGCCCCCCCCGAGGTCAACGAGACTTTCGAGGACGACAACTTGTTCGAGGCGGAGTTCGAGGTGTTCCTGGGGAAGACCGTGAAGGGCGAGGAGGAGTTCTACATCCGGGCCGACGAGCGCGGCCTGCCCGACGTGGCGGTCATGTACCTGGCCAGCACCGAGAAGACCTTCGACCTGACACTGAACCAGACCGGCGACGTCCGCTACGACTTCACCGCGTTCGGGCGGTCTTACTACTGGGACCCCCTGGAGCGCAACCAAACGGGGAAACCGGTCACCACCATCCCCATCGAGAAGACGGTGAAGGAGAAGAACCAGCCCCTGCCGTTCGCCGTCCCCCTCGCGGCCATCGCGGTGGCGGCGGCCCTCCTGCGCCGGCGCCGATAGGTCCGCTTATCAGGCCCAACCGTCTCGAAGCGACCCGATGACGTGGCAGGGGCGCTTCCTGGGGGCTGCCGAGGACATCGGCCGGCTCGGCTTCGTCCTTGAGGCGGACGGCCACCGCTTCCTCTTCGACTACGGCATGGAGCCGGACAAGCCCCCGCTCTATCCGCTCGAGGCGCCTCCCATCGACCGCGTCTTCCTGACCCACGCCCACCTCGACCACTCCGGGATGCTGCCGTGGCTCGCGGCGCGCTACGACGCCTCCATCCACTGCACCCCGCCCTCGGCCGAGGTCGCCACCCTGCTGCACCGCGACAGCCTCAAGATCGCCCGCAGCGAGAAGTTCCCCGAGCCCTACGGCGACGAGGACATCGAGGCCACGAAGGGGCTCTACGACCTCATGGACTTCAAGCACCCGAAGCCGCTCGGGGCCTTCACCGCGCGCCTCCACACCGCCGGCCACATCCCCGGGGCAGCGCAGGTCGAGCTCAAGGGCCCAAGCGGCACCCTGGTCTTCACCGGTGACCTCTACACCCGCGAGCAGCGCCTTGTCTACGCCGCCCGCCAGACCAAGGCGGACGTCCTCTTCATGGAGTCCACCTACGCCGGCCGCGAGCACCCGGAGCGCGCCGACGTGGAGCGCGAGTTCCTGGACTACGCGGAGGAAGTGCGCGACCGCGGCGGCGTCCTCCTGGTCCCCGCCTTCGCGGTCGGCCGCAGCCAGGAGATCGCCATGGTGCTCGAGGGCCGCGGGTTCAACGTCTGGCTGGACGGGATGGGCCGCAGTGTCGCCCGCATCTACGCGCAGCACCCCGAGTACCTCACCGACCCGCCGCGCTACCAGCGGGCGCTCGCCGGCCTCAAGGAGGTCCACCACCACCGCGGCCGCTCGGTCGCCCTCCAGGAGGCCGACGTCATCATCACGACCGGCGGCATGATGGACGGCGGCCCGGTCCTGTGGTACCTCGACCGCGTCCGCAACGACCCCAAGTCGGGCCTCGCCCTCACCGGCTACCAGGTGAGCGGCTCGAACGGGCGGCGCCTCCTCGACGAAGGGGTGGTGGACTTCGACACCCGCGACCCCGGCAAGAGCGTCCACAAGGTGGAGTGCGAGGTGCGCCACTTCGACTTCAGCGCCCACGCCGGCCACATGGACCTCGTCGCTTTCGCGCGCGCCACCGGCGCCAAGGACATCGTCCTCTTCCACGGCGACAAGCGGGAGGACCTGGTCGGGGACCTCTCCGACTTCGCCACCGTCCACCTGCCGGTGCGCGGCCAGCACTTCGAGATCAAGTGAACTGGCCGATGACGGTCCGGGAGCCGCCCGAGGGAGGCTTG
>DATDQC010000272.1:0-2377 GCA_035292455.1 Thermoplasmatota archaeon | reverse complement strand
GCGGGCGGCCGTCCGGACCCGCCTGCAGGCGGCCGCTGCACTCGACGAGGCGGATGCCGCCATCGGGACGCAAGATGCGGTGGTCCATGGTGAACGGCTTGCCGTCCTGGAACGCGCCCCGCACGATGCGGTCGACGCGGTCGCGGTCCTCGGGGTGGACGGCGGCGAGGTACGCGGCGTACGTGGGTGGCATCTCGTTCTCCTGCGTGCCGAAGATGCGGTGGAGCTCATGCGACCAGGTGACGCGGTCGGTGGGGATGTCCCACGACCAGGAACCGACGTGCGCGAGGGCCTCGAGTTCGTCGAGGGCGTTCTGGCCGTCGGCTGCGCCCGGCGCCGCGGGGTTGGGGCGGGCGTGCCGGGCCATGACCTACCGCCCCGCCGCCTCGCGGCGAAGGGAGCCGGGTCCGAGGGCGGCCTCGCTGCCCTCCTTGCCAAGAAGGCCTGTGATGATCCGCTTGGCGCTTTCGAGCGTGCGGTCCACGGCCGCGGCGCCCTCATCGCGCTTTCCGAGGTCGAGGGCCATCTTGGCCTCCACCAGACCCTGCACCACGAGGTCGTGGAGGTCGCGGGCCTCGGTCTGCCGCTTCGCCATGTCCTCGCACAGAGCGGCGCCCTGGTAGATGATGGCGAAACGGTTGCGCATCGACCAGTACCAGAGGGCGACCACGGCGGTGAAGCCGTCCCACACGAGGAGGCGCCAGTCGGCGAACATGGTGCGGGCGGCGGAGGAGACCTCGACGCCGTCGTCGCTCTCGGCGCCGACCACGAGGAGGAGGCTGTGCTCGAGGTGGACGCCGTGCCCGAAGGTGCAGACGACGAAGATGGCCGCGGTGGCGGTGAGGATGGGGTTGGTGAACCATTGGCGTCCCTTGGCGAGTGCCCGGACCATGCCGACCGCGATGGCGCCGTACACGACGACCATGACCGCGTTGGCGCCGGCGGTCACCATCCACCAGGAGAACTCCATGCTCATCCTCCCCCCGGACGGCGCATGGCGCCCGGTTTGACCTCTTCCTTCCCGAGCAGCTCCGTGATGATGCGCTTGGAGGCGTCGAGCGAATCGCCGACCGCCGCGTCGCCCTCCCGTTCGCGGCCCATGTCGAGGGCGAGCTTGGCGCGCGCCAGGTTCTGCACGACGTTGTCGTGGATCTCAAGGGCCTTCTTCTGCCGGCCCCGGAGGTCCTCGAAGACCGCGGTGCCGGTCACCAGGTTGGGGAAGTAGCGCCGCATGGTCCAGTACCAGACGCCGGCGAGGGCGGTGACGCTGTCGATGAGCCAGACGTGCCACTCGCTGTAGACCTGGCGCGCCGCGGCGCCAGCGGCGGTGTGGAGCCCAAGCCAAGGGTCGAGGAGCTGGAGGGTGTGGACGGCGTGGCCGCCGCCGCAGGTGAAGTAGAGGAAGAACGTCCCGGCGGCGAGCGGGTTGTGGCGCCACTGGTGCTGCTTGGTGAGGTTGAGCGCCAGCATGGCGGCGACTCCCAGGAACGTCACCGTGATGGTGGCGCTCGCGGCGAGTCCAATCCACCAGGTTTCCGGCATGGGGCACCACGCCAATGGGCGCGGACCCCTCCTGGGGGGCCTTCTTGCTCATGAGGATGGCGCCCAACCTTTATCCACAAGGAAACGGCGAGAGGGCCCTTTTAAGGCGCAGGCCGCACGGGCGGAGCGATGGCCTCGGCTTGCAGGGACGCCGGCGCCGGGCGGGGCGGGCGCTGCATCAGGAAGTAGCGGGTCTGGGCGCCCTCCTGGATGGAGCGCACGACGCCGGCCGTCTCGAGCTTGCGTAGGTGCCAACGCACCGTGCCGGGATTCATCGAAAGGGCTTCGGCAAGGCTGCGCTGGTTGCAGCCTGCGTGGGCCTCGAGGAACTGCCGCAGCCGCTCGGCGTTGGGGTTCTGGAGGGCGGCGTTCTGGATGGCGCGCTCGCGCGTCGCCATCCCGCCCTGGACCGGGTAGTAGACCCGCCGCCCCTGCAGCTTCTGGGTACGGACGAGGCTGGCCATCTCCAGTTTCCGCAGGTGCCACTGCGTGTTGGTGACCGCCGTCTCGTGACGGGAGGCCAGTTCCCGCAGGTGCAGCCCAGGGTGCGCCTCGACCATCTGGAGGAGCGAGCGGCGCATGGGGTGCTCGAGGACGTTGCCGCGGTCGACGTGCCGCAGTCCGCCCGTCGCGAGGAAGTACAGGAGGCCCCCGACGCCAAGGAGGCCGGCGCCCCCAAAGCCGATGCCCCACGCGACCCGGTTGTCGAACAGGGAATCGCCACCACCCTCCCCGAACAGGTCGGCGGGCTTGGCGGAGGCGGTGGGAAGCGCGGCGATGAGGGCGGCAAGCAGGACGGCGGCCCACGGGAGCGCCCGCACGGTCACGCCTCGGC
>DATDQC010000271.1:0-7147 GCA_035292455.1 Thermoplasmatota archaeon | reverse complement strand
GGCTTGGCGTCGCGGTCGCGGCGCGGGCCACGGGGGCCGCCACGTCCGCGGGCGCCGCCGGGGCCCCCCGGGCCACGCGGGCCGCCAGGGCCACGGGGCCCACCGGGGCCGCCGGGCCCACGGGGGCCGCCAGGGCCGCGGGGTCCACCGGGACCGCCGGGGCCACGCGGGCCGCCGAAGCCGCCGTCGCGGCGGGGAGGTCGGACGGGTCCGTCGCTGCGCGCGGAGGGCGCGGACGGTGCAGGGGTGGGGTTCTCGGCCATGTCACGCTTCCTCGTCGTTTGCCGACGTAGCGGCGCGGATGCCGATCTTGGCCCGCACCGCCTCGAAGTTCTTGTCTTGGCCCAGGAAGGCACCGGTGAGGCGCTCCTTGGCGGGGGTGAGGCCCTCGCCGTGGGGGACTTGGATGCCGGCGTCGAGGACGCCCTGCAGGGCCGCGAAGACGCGGCCGCCCTTGCTGGGCTTGCGCTGGCCGATGTCGAGGACGGCGTCCTTGACGCCCTTCTCGGCGGCGCGCTTGCCGGCGAGGAGTCCGGTGAGGTAGGCGGCGGGGGTGTTCTTGGTCGAACCCTCCCAGCCCATCTTCCCGAGCTCCTGCGCGACGGCGGTCGCCTTGACCTGGTCGCCCGCCTCCGCCCAGTCCACGAACTGGACGATGACGTTGGTGGCGGTGCGGCGCACGACGAGGCGGACCTCGCCGGACTTGAGGAGCGCCAGGCGGGCGCGGTAGTCGGTGCGGCCTTCGCGGCGGCGGCGGAACGGGACGCGGGTGCGCGGACCGGTGCTCACAGCGCCACCTCCTCTTTGAGGGCGCCCTCGGTCTTCATGTGGGACCGCATGTGGGCGCGGGAGCGAAACTGGCCGCCCTTGGCGCGCACGTAGTAGGCGCGGTAGGCGTGGGCGTCGATGGCTTCCTTCTCCCGGAGCGTGCGAAGCTCGTCGCGGAGGGCGCGGATGGTGGAGATCCAGCGGTCCTTGCGGGGCTTGCGGGCGTAGCGGGCGCCCTTGCGGCTGCCCGGCCCCGTGCGGCGCCCCTTCTTCTTCTGCGCCGCGATCTTGCGGGCGCGGCCGCGGGAGACGCCGATCTTCTGGACCGAGAAGATGACGCCGCCCGAGACCAGCTTCCGGACGTCGGCGCGCGTGACGGCGCCGGCGACCTCGTCGCCGCGGTCGGGGTCGATGCGGACGCGGCTGGCGCCGACCTTGAGCACGGCGGCGGCGAGGCGGCGCTGGTTGCGAAGATCGGCCATCAGTCATGCCTCCGGTTGAGGACGCGGATGCCAAGTTCGTCGGCCTTCTTCGTGAGGGCCTCGGCCTTGCGGCCGCCCACAGTGCCGCCGAGGCGGGCCGCCTGGGTGGCCTTGTCGAGGGCCGTGAGCTCGTCGAGGTTGTGCACCAGGACCTCCTGGAACCCCGAGGGGTGCAGGCCGCGCGCGGCGGCCGGGGTGCGGTAGCCGATGGAGACCAGCGGAGGGCGGTAGCCCCAGTGCCGGCGCGTCTTGGAGTGGATGCCGCGGGGGACGCGCCAGGTGGCGTGCTTGCCGCCGAGCCGCTTGTAGCGCCACCACTCGTGGCGGTGGAACGCGGGGTTGGCGTCCTGCTTGGCGCGGCGCTGCCCGAGCTCGCCCCACTGCTCGTCGGTGAGCGTCGGCTTGGCGCGCGCCTTGTGGACCGGCTTCTTGGCGGCGGGCTTGGGCGCCGTCGCCGGCTTGGCGGCCGGGGCGGTCTTGGGCTCGGCGGCCTTGCTGGCGGCGTCGTGCTTGGCGCGGTCGGTCTTGCCAGCCTTGGCGACCTCGGACGGAACCGGCTTCTTCGCCTTGGCGGCTGCGGCCTTCGGGCCCTTGCTGGACTTGGAGTCGGGACTCATGGCTTACTCCCCCTTGATGGTGATGTAGACGCCGTCCTGGAAGACGCGGATGTCCTTGCCGCGGATGCGGGTGCAGTTCTCGATGTTGGCCGCGGTCTGCGCCACGGCCTGCACGTCGATGCCCTCGAGGCTGACGTCGGCGCCCTTGACGTTGATCTTGACGCCGGGGACGATCTGGGCCTTGCGGGGTGCCCGCTCGCCGAGGAAGTTCTCGACGAGAAAAATCTCGCCCTGCACGGTCATCTTGATGGGGAAGTGGTTGTAGACCGCCTTCATGCGGTAGGTCCAGCCCAGCGTGACGCCGCGGATCATGTTGGCGACGTGGGAGGCGTAGGTGCCGGCCATCGCCTTCTCGCGGCGGCGCGGCAGCTCCTTCTCGACGATGAGGGTCTTGCCGTCGATGCGGACCTTGACGTCGCGGCTGCGGAAGGGGCGGGAGAGCTCCCCCTTGGGACCCTTCACGACGGTGCGGTTGGAGCCGGCGTCGACGGTGACGGTGACGCCCGGGGGGATCGGGATGCGGTGGACGGTCTCGTGGAGGACGGGCATGGTTCACCTCAGTAGACGTAGGCGAGCAGGCGCCCGCCGGTCCCGGTCTCCTTGGCCCGGTACTGGTCGATCACTCCTTGGGTCGTCGAGAGGATGAGCGAGCCGAAGTCGCGGGCGGGCAGGTAGCGCGCCTCCCACTGGTCGAACTCGCCCTTCTTGATGGCGTAGCGCGGCTTGATGACGCCGCAGTTGTTGATGGCGCCCGTCAGGTTGACCTTGTAGAGGCCACCGCGGCCGTCGTCGGCGTACTCGAACGGGCCGATGTAGCCCTGGTCCTGCATGACCTTGAGGACGCGGCCCACCAGCTTGCTGGCGGGCGTGAGGGTGGCCTGGGTCTTGCCGGAGCGCTCCGCGTTGCGGAGGACGGTGAGGGCGTCTGCGAGGGGGTCGTTCTGCATGTCATCTCACCTCAGGAGTACTTCTTGAAGCCCAGGTCGCGGGCGGTCTCGCGGAAGCAGTGGCGGCACAGGCGGAGGCCGTAGCGGCGCACCATGCTGCGCATCTGGCCGCAGCGGCGGCAGCCCACGTACACGCCCTTCCAGACCTTGCGTTCCTTGAAGATGAGCGGCATCAGACGACCTCCAGGTCGAACTTCTTGGAGAGGAAGGCCTTGGCTTCCTCGCGGGAGACGCGGTGGTGGGTGGAGACGCGGCGCGCCATGATGCGGCGGCGCTTGATGCGGAAGCCCGGCTTCTCCAGGGTGATGCAGACGTCCATCCCGAAGACGCCGACGTCGGGGTCGTAGCGCTCGCCTTCGAAGTTGGTGTAGTCGGGGACGCCGAACTGCAGGTTGCCCTGGTTGTCGAAGGAGTACTCGTACACCTTGTTCTTGCGGGTGTAGAGGGCGCGCTTGACGAAGGCGTCGGCGTCGTCGCCCCGCAGGGTGACCTTGCAGCCGATGGGTTCGCCGAGGCGGACGCCGAGCTCGCGGTTGAGTTCCTTGCCGAGGGTCCGGAGCGGCTTGTGGCCGGTGAGCTTCTGCAGGACCTTCTCGGCCTTCTGCAGCTTCTCGCCGCCCTCGCCGACACCGATGTTGATGGTGACCTTGGCGATGCGCGGCGCGCTCATCGGGTTGGTGCTGGCGGGCCGGGCCGGCTTGGCGGCCGGCGCCTTGGGGGCTTTGGATGCAGGCTTGGCGGCGGGGACCAGGGCCGCGGGCTTGGCGGCCTGCGCGGGGGCGGTCGGGGCCTTGGGAGCCGACGGCTTGGCGGCCGCGGCGGGCGGGGCGGGGACGGCCTCGGCCTTAGACAATTGGCTTCACCTCGACGGGGATGTTGGCGGCGTCGCCGATGGGGAAGGTGTAGGGCTTGATGGTGGTGAAGGTCGCCTCGCCCTGGCCGAGGTGGACCAGGTTGGGCTTGTTGCTGCGGGTGACCTCGACCGACTTCACGGGCGCGACCTGGCCGGCGTGGCGGCCCTCGCGGATGAAGACCTGGGCGCCCTCCTTGAGGGGGAAGTGGCCGAGGACCTTCTGCGACGGCAGTTCGATGCGGAGCACGTCGCCGGTCTTGACGTCGTCCTTCTTCACCAGCATGTTGCGGCCGTCGTGGAGGTGGAGCTGGGTGCGGCCGCCGGTGAGGGTCGTCTTGCCCTCGACCTGGACGAGTTTCCAGGCGGCATCCTTCTCCTGGATGGGGAGGACGCGGAGGCGGGCCTTGGCGTCCACCATGACGCGCCACGCCTGCTTCATCTTGGGAACCGTGATGACGTCCTGGAAGCCGACGGCGAACTTGGGCTCGGTGACGCGGCGGCCGTCCACATGGACGTCGCCGGCGCCGATGACGCGGCGCGCCTCGCGGCCGGTGTCGGCCAGGTGGAGGTAGTCGCGAAGGACGGTGGCGAGCGGCAGGGCCTCCGCCAGGCCGTGCGCGCCGGGGCGCGGCTTCGTGGTGTAGACGTTGGTCTTCCTGGGAAGCGACCAGCTGCGGGGGGCGGCCAGGCGCTTCAGGTGCTTGCTCATGCGGACGCCTCCACGGGCTTCTCTTCCTTCTTGGCAGCCGGCTTGGGCTTGGCCTCCGTCTTGGGTTCGGCCTTGGTGGCCGGCTTGGCGGCGGCCTTGGCCTTGGCGGGGCGCTCCTTCGGGGTCCCGGCCTTGCCCATCTTCGAGGCCTCCTCGGTCTCGCCGAGGCGGTCGCGGCGGCGGGCGTCCTCGAGGTTGAGGCGGACGATGACGAGATTGGAGGCGTGCAGCGGGTAGGCGATCTCGGTGCCGTCCGCCTTCTTGTGGGTGACGCCCTCCACGGCGACCTTGCGGGCGGGGACGTCCACGGTGACGACCTTGCCGGACTTGCCGGCGTGGTCGCCGCGCATGACCTTGACCTCGTCGCCGACGATGAGGGTGAGGCTGCGGCGGTTGTACTTGAGGAGGAGCTCCTCGCTGAGGTGGCTCGCGATCTGCTTGCGGGCGACGTGGTGGGGGGCCGAGTAGAGGGCCAGGCGCTGCTTTCGGGGCTGGATCGAGGACATGGTTCACCTCAGACGATCGTGGTCGCGGTCGCGGCGATGCGGGGCCAGCGCTGGGCCGCCTCGCGGGCCACGGGTCCCTTGATCTGGGAGCCCTTGACCTCGCCGTCTTCCTCGTTGATGATGACGCAGGCGTTGTCCTCGAAGCGGACGGTGGAGCCGTCAGGCCGCTTGAAGGGGCGCTTCTGCCGGACGATGACCGCGTAGAGGACCTGGCGCCGCATCTCGGGGGTGCCCTTCTTGACGGAGACGACGATGAGGTCGCCCACACCGGCCGCCGGGTAGCGCTTGAGGACGCCGCCGATCTTGGGGACCATGACGATCTCGACCTCCTTGGCGCCGGTGTTGTCGATGACCTCCATGCGGGCGCCGCGGGGAAGGCCGCGGGTCACCGAGCCGGGGATGCCGCGCACCTACGCCGCCCCCTTCTTGTGGCGCTCGGCCGGGTTGCCGCGGTTCTCGACCACGACGAAGGAGACGGTCTTGCTGATGGGGCGGCACTCCGCGATGAGGACCTCGTCGCCGACCGCCACGTCGAGGTTGCTGGGGACGTGGGCGGGGTAGCGCCGGGTGCGCTTGGCGATGCGCTCGAACTTCTCCACGATGCGGGCGTGCTCCTTCTCGACGACGCAGGTGCTCTGCATCCTGGCCGACACCACGGTGCCGACGATGAGGGAGCCGCGCACCGGGAGGGTGCCGTTCCACGGGTTGTGCTGGTCGCCGGGGGCAACACCGCGCTTGGGGGCGGGGACGTCGATGCCGATGTCGCGGACCTTGGAAGCCATGCAGTTCTCTCCTGAAGTGCGGCGGACAGGGGTATGCCCGAAGGCATGTCCCAGCCCTTGGCACCCGAGGGGTAACGTCACCCCGGATGCGACCCGACCGCTGGCGGGCCACGGATACGGTTTCCAGGTCCCCAGGGAGAGTGGGGACCTGTTCGCAGGTGGCGGGGACGAGTGCGGGGTTATAAGGGTGACGGGGGCCAAGGCGGCGCCCCCGGGTACCCGACAATCCGCCGGAACCGCCAGCCAAAGGCCGCGCACCAGGGTTTGGCGCCGCACCCCGACCCACCCTGTTTTTTTCCTAGCCGAATATAAACCTGGCCCCGCAGCCTTTTCCTTGCGGGGGTCCAAACCAGACGCAATGGCTGACCCGCCTCCCGACGCCGCGCGCCGAAAAGCGGGGCGAGCCGGACGGGGGAACCCTCGATTGGGTCGCAGAAAGCGTCATTGGTTTCGCGACCTGCGGATCTCGCGCAAACTCACCATCGCCATCGTGGTGCACCTCCTCCATGCGACCGTCCTTCTCGTGGTCACCGCCTATGGGATGAAGGCGCTCTCGGCAAGCCGTGCTTACGTGGAGGGCGAAGGGCTGTGGTCGCGGGCGGAGAAGACGGCCGTCCTGGAGCTGCAAGCCTACGCCAAATCCGGGGACGAAACGCGCTACGAGCTTTTCCTGGCGGAGATCAATGTGACCCTCGGCGACCGCCAGGCGCGGCTTGAGATGAACAAGGCCAACCCGGACTCGGCGGTGATCCGAGCCGGTTTCCTGCAAGGCGGGGTGGACGCCGCCGACATCTCCGACATGGCGTGGCTGTACCGCAATTTCCGCCACGAGCGCCACCTCGAACCCGCAATCGACATCTGGAGGCAGGGGGACGAGAACATCACGCTCCTCCTCGCCGCCGGCGAGAGGGTCCACGCCGCCGTTTCGTCGCCGCAACCCGACCCCGCCGCAATCAACGTCGCCCTCGAGGACGCCTTGGCCGTCGACCAACGCCTCACGGTCCTCGAACGGGACTTCTCCCGCACCCTTGGCGACGGCGTCCGCTGGCTGACGGCGGTCGTCACGGCCGCCGCAATCGGGCTCACAGTCCCCTTCGTCGGCGGCGCCGTCCTGGTGTCGTGGACCGTGGCTCGCCACATCTCCCGCTCCGCCCGCCAGCTCCAGGAGGGTGCCGCACGCCTTGCGGCCGGCGACCTCACGGTCCGCGTGGGGGGCGAGGGCCGGGACGAACTGGCCGTCGCCGGGCAGTCCTTCAATGGCATGGCCGAGCGACTGCAGGCGGTCACCCTGGAGCGTGAGGAACACGCGACCGCGCTGCGCGAAAGCCTGCAACGGTTCGAGGTCCTCGCCGAGGGGTCGCCTCTTGGCGTGTTCCACACGGACGCCCGGGGGACGGTGGACTACGCGAACGCGAGGTGGCAGGAGATCTCCGGTTGCGACTACCGCGACCCCGACGCGATGCGGCGCTCCGTGCATCCCGAC
>DATDQC010000270.1:0-5858 GCA_035292455.1 Thermoplasmatota archaeon | reverse complement strand
CCTACACGGAGCGGGCCGGGGCGGACCTCGCCGCCGACCGCGACTGGTGGCTCTTCGACACCAAGGGGCACAAGGCGACGCTCAAGGTCCTCACCTACGACATCGAGACCACCCAGTACGGCGCCGGCGCCACCAAGGACGTCCCCATCGACATCATCGGGCACGCCGCCTTCGACGTCGAGTACGAGGCCACCAAGGACCTCGAGACCGAGGGGTTCGACTTCCGCTTCCGCGACCTCCCGAGCGACTGGGACCGGCGCGAGGTGCACCAGCTCGTCGCCCGCAACCCCGACGAGGAGATCGACAACCTGGAGCGCTTCACAGAGCTCGCGGTCCGGCACGACATCGTCGCCGGCCACAACGTCCTGGGGTTCGACAACAAGCAGATCCACGAGCGCATCACCGCCATCCTGCAGGCCGACCAGCGCAAGCAGGCACTGAGCCCGCGCACCAAGGAGTGGTTCCAGCGCTTCACCTCGGTCCACAGCCGCCCCGACCGCTCCTTCCACTTCGGGCAGTCGAGCGACATCTGCGTCTGGTACCCGGTGACGCTCGACACCTTCCACGCCGCGAGGAAGTTCTACTTCTTCCACGACGACTTCACCCTCAAGGGGCTGGCGCCGTGGCTGGGCATCGACGTCCCCGAGCGCGTCTACGTCGAGCCGCACGAGATGAAGCTCGACCCGCGCACCTTCGAGTACAACAAGCACGACGTCAAGGAGCAGGTCGGCATCACCCAAATCCTCCTGGCGCAGGCCCTCCCACTGGCGTTCACCGTGAACCTCTCCCTCGAGGAGCTCCTCACCAGCGGGACGACGAAGATGTGGGACCACATGGCCCTCATCCGCGCCCGCCGGCAGCGCAAGATGATGCCGGCGACCTGCCGGGCGCAGGGGGTGGCGCGCGCCATCCAGCGCCTCCTCCCCGGCAAGCCCTTCCCGACCCGCGAGGAGGTCTCCCGCGCCGTGCGCGATCTTCCCCCCGAGGAACGCGAGTCGTCCACGAACAAGGAGATCCTCCGTGTCGCCAAGCAGGGGCCCGAGATGCCGTTCTGGTGCGAGCACCCCGGCGTCATCGTCAAGGCGGCGGGGCCGGACGGCGCCGCCCCCGACGACGAGGACCCGCACGGCTACGCCATCCCGGGCGGCATGACCCTCAAGCCCGATTCGGAGCTCAGGAGCCACTTCGTGCCCTGGTACCACGTCGTCGCCGCCGACGTGGGCGCCATGTACCCCACCATCCTCAAGGCCCGCAACCTCACCGCCGACACCGTGGTGCCGTGCCGCGCTGGGGAGAAGCCGGACGACTGGATCTGGCTCTTCGAGCTCGACAAGGCGTTCGTGGACTCCGGCAGGTACCTGGTGAAGAAGGCGGACCCCAACGACCGCTTCACGAAGGGGAAGGGCTGGCTCATCGGGGTCCACCACGCCAAGGAGCCTGGCCTCGTGAACCTCGCCATGACCGGGGTCCTCGACACCATCCAGAAGGTCAAGGCCGCCCGCAGCGAGGCCAAGCGCAACAACCGCCCCAAGGACGAGGTGCGCATCCTCGACATGACCTACGCCAGCCTCAAGGCGGCTAGGAACGCCGGGACGCACGGCATCCTGGTCGCCGTGAACGTCTCCTGCCGGCAGTTCAACGTCTGGGGGGGCGCCAACATCACCACCATCGGGCAGCGCATCCTCCACGACACCCTGGAGGAGTGGGAGTCGAAGGGCATCCGCGTCGTGTACGGCGACACCGACGGCATCTACATGGGGTGCTCGAAGTCGGCCGGCAACGTGCCGCACTTCGCCGCTGCCCTCGGCGCCGACGTCGAGCCGGAGGGGGACAAGTGGATCACCCTCCCCGACGTGGCGCTCGCCACCGTTGCGCAGGCCAACCGGAAGTGGCGCGACGCCCTCAAGTACGAGGCGTTCGAGCTGGAGGCCGAGACCCACGACGCCATGGTCTTCGTCGTGCACAAGAACTACCTCATCTTCGACGCCAAGAAGGACGAGGTCACGATGGAGACCAAGGGGAACAACTTCAAGGGGAGCGACAAGGCCCCCCTCGCACAGCAGCTCCTGCGGGACATCATGGCGCGGGCCCTCAAGGAGGTCGCCTCGTGGGAGGACGAGGAGAAGGCGCGCGAGGCGATGAAGGCGGCCATCAAGAAGGCCACCAAGGACGTGATGGCCACGGTCGAGGTCACCAAGAGCGACTGGGACGACCTCATCCTCAAGCAGGCGGTGAGCCCGGTGAAGTCCTACGAGCCCAACCCGGACGGCACCCTCCGGAGCCAGGCGGTGCGCGCCGCCGCGCTGGAGCAGGTCCTCGGCGAGCCCATCGCGGCGACACGGAAGCTCAAATTCGTGGTCTGCAAGGAACCCCTGCCGCTCTACAAGGACCCGCAGGCCCAGAAAGAAGCGAAGGAACGCCTCGCGAGGGCCGGCCACAAACTCGTGGTGAAGGAGCCCGGTCGCAAGGGTCTCAAACCCATCGAGTACATGTGGCCAGTGGACAAGGTCAAGCCCGCCATGGTGGACTGGGTCTGGTACAAGTCCATGGTCGAGGACTATGTGAAAGGGGCGTTCGGATTCGATTCTTTGGAGTTGGCGACGCAGAGGGATTTGAGCTCATGGTTTTGATGAATGCGGAGATCGAGGCGTTGCAGGAACGCGCTCGGCGCTGGACGAGACGCTTTGGGTGTGGGCAAGCCCTGAGGGGAGGGCCCTCTCGCTTCGGAAGCCTCAAGGCCACCTTGCCGCGTTGCCAGTACATGCGCTGGACCTCCTGGCTCCTCGCCCTCGCCGGCATTGCACAGTACGCCATCATCGTCCTCTCGGACAAGGCCGACTACGTCAGCAAGGACTTTGCGTACCTCGTGATGTGGCTCACCATCATCGCGAGCGTCATCGCCTGGTGGTGCTGCGGCTGGTGCGGAAGCTGCTGCGGCTACGGCGGCGGCTGCGGCTGCAACCACTGTGAAGGGTGCAAGGGCGACGACTGCTGCGGCAAGTGCGACTGCTGCGAAGGCGGAAGCCACGGCCACGAGCAAGCCCACGAAGGGCACAGCCACTAGAGACCCTTTCACAACCTTTCCTGTTGCGGGGCGGTTTCCGGTTGCCGTCCGGCAAGGGCAGCCGCAGATGGCCGGGTGCAGGGCAGCGCGGCCGGCTTTTCTCCGGCTGACGCAGTCGGCCGGATGATTTCGCAGATGGCGCAGATTGCGGCTTGAAGGTCATCCGTGAAATCTGCGTAATCTGTGGCCAGGCTGGCGGCAAAAACAGCCGATTCCCAGGAAGGGTTCTGAAACGGCCTCTAGACGCTGCCAGTGCGGCCCTACGTGATGCGGTAGCCGCTTTCCACCACGAAGGCCAGCGAGTGGTGGCAGCCGCCTTGGTCGAAACTGGCTCCGGGCGCCGTGCCGAAACGCAGCAGGCGGCTCCCGTCGGGGACGTCGCCCGCGAGCGCGATGTCCTGGTCGTAGGGGCCGGAGGCGCGCGCCACCTCCGTCCACGTCGCGCCGTCGGCGCTCGCCTGGATGACCACCTCGGGTAGCACGTCGGCGTTGGAGGGGTCGGTGCCGGAGCAGATTCCGTAGTGGACGAGGCGCCACATCTGCACCCGCGCCGTCCCTTCCAGGGCCCCGCCGGCCCCCTCGCCCAGGATGTAGGTGTGGAGGAAGCTCGGGCTGTCGAACCAGCCGGGGTCGGTGACGTCCCACGAGACGTGGATGAGCTGCGGGTCCCCTCCGGCGAGGCGGTCGAGGTTGTCGTAGCCCCCGAACCAGCAAGGATGGCTGGGGAAGAAGGACTCCATGACGCCGTCGCCGCAGGTGCCCGCGGTCCGCACCGGAAGCGGTGGGAGCGCCATGCCGGCCTCGGGCGGCGAGACGGTGGCGGTCAGGTCGGAGCCGTCAAGGTAGCCGGCGAGCCCCTCGTACTGTGACGGCGGCATCCGGATGCGCAGGAGCCGCAGCGGTGTCGCGGAGGTCTCGAAGCTGAAGTTGATCTGGTAGCGGTCGGACGGGTCCTGCCCCAGCGGATACGCTATGGTGCCGACCAGGGTCCACGCGGCGCCGTCGAGGCTCGCCTCGACCGCAAGCTCCGGTTCGCCGGCGACGTTGGTGGCATCCACCTCGACGGCGAACAGGGTGCCGTTCACGGCCTGGAGGACGCGCGGCCCGGGGAGGAGGTAGGTGTGGTGCCCGATGTGCCCCCAGCAGCTTCCAAGGTACGAGGACTCCAGCGCCGGGATGCTGCCCTCTCCACCCATGCAGGCAAGGTGCAGGGTCGAAAGGGCTTCGGAGGCGGCCACGGGCTCCTCGTCGGCGGGGGCGTCGGAGCAGCCGGCGACGAGGGCGCAGGCGAGGAGGGCGGCAAGGGCAAAGGCTCGCACGCGGCTCCGACGCCGGGTCGCGGTCATAAGGATTGTAGCCGCCCTGTCCACCGAAGGGGGCCTATCCCACCATACGCCGGTAGATGCGGAGGTTGAGGAGCGCCAGCAGGGCCGCGGCCACCGTGCTCGCCGCGACCGCGATGAGGATCTGCCCCATCGGCCACGAGGCGACCATGTGGCCGCCCTCGTTGGCGCCGATCATGAGCTCGCGCACCGCCCGGATCAGGTAGTCCACCGGGTTGTACTTCACGACGCGGGCGAGCCAGTCCGGCAGCGCCTCCTTGGCCTGGTAGGCCGTGCTGAGGAAGATGAGGATGAAGAAGAGCGGGAAGGAGGACTGCGTCGCCTGGTCGCTCTTGGTCTTCATGGCGAGGGCGGTGACCAGGAGCCCCACCGTGCAGGCGCTGAAGAAGACGCAGAGAAGCACCATCACGATGGCGCCGAGGACGCCCGTCTTCACCGTGGCGCCGAGGGCCAGGCTGATGAACAGGATGAGGAGGGCCTGCAGGGTGACGCGGGTCATCTCGGCGAGCAACCTTGCCACGATGACCTGGTGGGGCCGCGCCGGCGTCGTCCGCAGCTTGTCGAAGTAGCCGGTCCGCAGGTCCACCAGCAGCGCGGCCGACGCGTTTGCCATCCCCAGGAAGGTGGTGAGCAGGATGATGGCGGGGGCGATGTAGGCGCGGTAGTGGACGTCCGGGTAGGAGGTGGTGAACGCGGGAAGCTCGGTGACGTTCTGGAACAGGCTGCCAAACAGCAGCAGCTGGATGACCGGCATGACGATGCCGAACACCAGGACGACGGGGATGCGGGGCGCCTGCCGGAGGTTGCGCATGTAAAGGAGGCCCATGTTGCGGAGGGTGCTCATGAGTGTCCCCCTCGGCGAGCGGCGTGGCCGCCTTTTCTGGCCTCAGCCGCCGCGGCCGTCGCCTTGGCTTCCGATTCCTCGAGGCGGGCCCCCGTGTACTTGAGGAAGACGTCGTCGAGGGTCGGGGTGAGGACCCGCGTCTCCTGGACGCCGAGGCCGATGGTGGTGACCTTCTGGAGCGCCGGCATGAGGGCTCGGCCCCCGTCGCGCACACGGAGGGTCAGCGAACCGTTGTCCAGGCTGACGTTGGCGGCGCCGAAGCCCTGGGCGAGGCTGCGGCGCTGCGCCTCGGTGGGGGCGGCGGCGAGCTTGATGACCAGGCGGTCGGCGCCCACCGAGCGCTTGAGGCTGGCCGGGGTGTCGATGGCGGCGATGCGGCCGCGGTCGATGATGGCGATGCGGTCGCAGAGCACGTCCGCCTCGTCCATGTAGTGCGTGCTCATGACGATGGTGATGCCGCGCTCCTTGCGCAGGCGCCGCAGCACCGTCCAGAGGTCGCTCCGGCTCTTGGGGTCGAGGCCGGTCGAGGGCTCGTCGAGGACCGGGCGGGGGGCGTGGGTGCTCGCCCCGTGGTCGAGGTAGCAGAGCGGACGCTCCCGCCCGTCGG
>DATDQC010000269.1:0-14622 GCA_035292455.1 Thermoplasmatota archaeon | reverse complement strand
CCTGCGCGCGCCGGTTTGCAAGGAGGGCGAGGAGATTGGGCCGACGGCGTGCTGGTGGCACGCCGAGGCCCAAGCGACGAAGCCCTCCGCCGCAAAGCGGCGCGCCCCTTTGTGGGGCGTTTTTCGGCCGCCGTCTCCTGTGTCAGCGGACCCTCGGCGTGCCGCCAGCACGCCTTCGGGTCCGCTTCCTTGGATACGGCTGGCCGAAAAACGCCGCAGGCCATCCGGGCATCTTGAAGCCGGCTCTAGGCATCGCACTTAAGGCGCCCTCCGGGGTCGCCGGGGCGCCATGAGCCTGCGGACCCTCGGGTGCGGTGAGGTCAAGCCCGTCCATTTCGGCACCGAGCAGACCTTCGCCGGCTGGCTCCACAACCTGCGCGCCAAGGGAGCCCTGGCGTTCCTGGTGCTTCGCGACCGCACCGGCGAGGTGCAGGTCGTCGTGAAGCGCGACGCCGACGCCGCCCTCTTCGACCAGGTGGTCGCCCTCACGCCCGAGACCGTGCTCTCCATCCGCGGCCGCGTCCAGGCCACCGAGAAGGCGAAGGCGGGCTACGAGGTCGTGCCCATCCAGATGCAGGTCCTCAACCGCGCCGCCACCCCGCTCCCCTTCGCGGTGTGGGACGACAAGATCGAGAGCGGGCTCGACACCCGCCTCGACCACCGCTTCCTCGACCTGCGGGGACCCCGGAGCAAGGCCATCTTCACCATCCGCCACAAGGTCCTCGAGGCCGGCACCCGCCACCTCCGGGGCGAGGGGTTCACCGAGATCCACACCTCGCGCATCCTCGGCGCCTCGTCCGAGGGGGGCACCGACGTCTACCGGTTCGACTACTTTGGGCGCAAGGCGTTCCTGGCGCAGAGCCCGCAGCTCTACAAGCAGATGATGATGGCCTCCGGTTTCGACCGCGTCTTCGAGGTCGCCACCTACTTCCGCGCCGAGAGGCACAACACCGTCCGCCACCTCAACGAGTCCACCGCCTTCGACCTCGAGATGGCCTTCATCGAGTCGGAAGAGGAAGTCATGGGGGCCATCGAGCGCCTGCTGCACGCCATCTGGAAGGCGGTGGCGACCGACTGCGCCGCCGAAGTGAAGACCTTGAGCGCCGACGTCCAGGCCCCCAAGATGCCGTTCCGGCGGGTCACCTACGAGGAGGCCCTGAAGCTCATCAACTCCCACGACGACGGCAGGCTGGAGAAGCCGCTGCAGTTCGGCGACGACATCGGCACCGAGGCGGAGAAGGTCCTCGGGCGGGTCATGAAGCAGGAGGGGCACGACTTCTACTTCATCACCAAGTGGCCGCTCGCCCCCAAACCGTTCTACGTCATGCCACAGGACGGCACGATGGAGTCGCGGCTCTGCAAGGGGTTCGACCTCGACTACCGCGGCGTCGAGCTCATCTCGGGCGGGCAGCGCATCCACGACCCGGTGCTGCTGGAGAAGGGCATCCAGCGCTGGGGGCTCGACCCCAAGGACTTCACCGCTTACCTGGAGGCGTTCAAATTCGGGATGCCGCCCCACGGCGGCTGCGGCATCGGCATCGAGCGCATCCTCATGCAGATGCTCGGGCTCCCCAACATCCGCGAGGCCATCCTGTTCCCGCGCGATGTCACGAGGCTCACTCCGTAGCCGCAAGGAAGTTCGACACGCAAGGTCGCGTGCGCCGCTTGGAGGACGCATCTAGCCACAAGACCCATGAGGCAACTCCGTTTGGAAACGCCCAAGACGGGGCGGCGTCGCCGGCTGTTCTCACGGAGAGCCGACCACCACCCTAAGCCGACGCCGCCCCATCCCAGTTCCACCAACTTCACCATTCGCAGAACCGGCGTGCACGACTCAAACTCCTTACTAGGCGGCCACGACCTTGTACACTGCCCCCGGCCCCCTCTGCAGCCCGTGGTGGACGACGTAGAGCTCGCCGTCCTCGCCCTCGCCGAAACTGGAGACCTCGAGGCCGCTCTCCAGGCTCTGTCGCAGCGCCCAACCTTCGCCTTCGGCCCGGAGGGTCCACACCTGGCCCGAGCAGTAGTCGGCGAAGAGGTAGGCACCCTGGAGTGCCGGCACCGCCTCGCCGCGGTAGACGTAGCCTCCGCTCACCGAGCAGTGGCCGCCGTCGTGGTCGTACTCGGCGACCGGCGCCACCGTGTCGTCCGGAGGGTCGTCGCCGTCGAAGCGGCTGGTGCCCTCGTACCAGTCCCAGCCGTAGTTCTCGCCCCCCGCGGAGTCCGCCGGCTGGAAATCAATCTCCTCGAAGTGGTCCTGCCCGACGTCGCCAATCCACAGGTCGCCCGTCTCGCGGTCGAAGCTGAAGCGCCACGGGTTCCTAAGCCCGTAGGCCCAGACGTAGCCGTTCTCCCCGAAGACGTCGCCAAAGGGGTTTCCGGTCGCCACCCGCAGGGCCGCCGTGCCGGGCACCTCCGAGACATCGAACCGGAGAATCTTCCCCAGCATGGAGTCGAGGTCCTGCGCGTTGCCGTGCGGGTCGCCGCTCCCGCCGCCGTCGCCCACCCCCATGTAGAGGGTGCCGTCGGGGCCGAAGGCGAGCATCCCGCCGTTGTGGTTGCTGTTCTCGCCGTGCTCGATCTCCAGGAGGCGCGTCTCCGCCGGGCCGGTGCCGCGGCCGTAGCGGGCGAGGATGATGTCGCCGTCGCGCTGGGTGTAGTCGAGGTAGTAGCGGCCGTCGTCCTCGTAGTCCGGGCTGAACGCCAGTCCCAGCAGCCCGCGTTCGCCCCCGCTCCCGACGCGGTCGGTGATGTCCAGAAAGAGCGAGGGGGCTCCGGAGCCAGTCCACCGGAGGATGCGGCCCGCCTGCTCGACGACGTAGAGGTCGCCCGAGCCGTCGCCGGCGTGGGTCACGAAGTCGGGGCGGTCGAGCCCCGACAGCGCCATCTCCAGTCGAAACCGGGGGTCTTCGGACGGCGCCGAGGGGACGTCCTTATGAAAGCAGCCGGGGAGGAGGAGCGCCACTGGAAGCAGCAGGACGGCCCAGCGCACGCCCGCCAAGCTGGTGCAGTCCGCATAAGGTTTCAGGAGGCGAAGCGGCTGCCACAGGCTTCCACGAGTTCCACGCGAACCACGCGAAGCGTGCATGCGGGGTGGCACGGGTCGCAGGCGCGGGGTGGTTTCCAGAAAAAGGCTATGCCCGCCCCCCCATTCCTGGATTCCCCGCGCAAGCGGGAACACGGTCATCGTGGCGCGGACCCCCGGAGACGGGGATCCGAACCACCCATCCAGGAAACTGGATGGAGGGGACCGCGGGGTGGCTTCGGCCGCACCGCGGGACTCGCTGCCCTTCGGGGCAACGGGACACCACGATCCGGGTCGAGGGCCTCGCGCCCGAAGCCCGCGCCGTGACCCAACCCAGGACGGCCCACCCCGCAAGGGGAGCCGACCCACCGGAACGCATGGGCAACCATGCGCTCCGGGACGTCCCCCGCAAGGGGAGACGTTGGGAAGGACCCGGGGTCCGCAAGGACTCACGGGTTTCTCTGGCTGAAAGGCCGACCGGAAGCGAGGCTTGGGTTCCCCGGGAATCCGGGAGCAGCATTCGGCCCGGGTATTGAACCGGGGGAAGTCACGGGATTCCGCACACGCCTTCGCACCCCCGCGGACCTATCCGGCCGGAGCAATCCGGCGCACCGAGACCTGGGCGACCAGGACAGGCCCTGCCCCATGAAGCAGGTGGAAAGGACCGCCCCCGACGGGTGGCCACCGCCCCGGCTCACACACCGGCGGCGAAGCCAGCCTCTCGCGAGAGACCCGGAAGGGGGGGCCGAGCGACCCCCGCGGTCGCCTGGCACGGCGTCCTTGCCGCGAGGCAAGGGCAGGGAGCCCACCCTGAGCGGTGGGCGACCGGTGCGGACTGCGTACGGGATCGGACCGCCCCAGCCCCCGGCTGGGTCACCGCTTGCGCGGGTTTCGGACAAACGGGTCCGCCTCGCTTCGTTCGGCGGACCGCGTTTGTCCGCAGGTCAGATGTCTGGTAGGGGGCTGCGCCCCCTGCACCCCCCTTGAATCTCGAAGATACTGTGGGCCTAGGGCTTGCTGGCGCTTGCTTTCGAGGGCCGAAGTTGTGTCTCCGCACGGGTGCCGTCACGTCACGGTGACGGTGCCGTGCATGCCGAGGCCGTGGTGGCCGCTGATGTTGCACCACATGTCGTAGCTGCCGGCCGCCGTGGGGGTCCAGGTGAAGGAGGCGTCCCGGCCCGCCTGCAGGTCGGGCGAACTGGCCGCGACCTCGCCGCCGTAGTGGCCGACGTAGAGGTTGTGCACGGTGCTGTGGACGTTGGTGAGCTCGATGAGGTAGGTCGTGCCGGCACGAAGCTCCAGGTGGTCGGGCTCGAGGCGGAACGCCCCGAGGTTGAGGGTCACCACCTGCGCCTGGAGGCCGGTGAAGGAGACGTCACCCAGGCCGGAGGCGGTGAGGGTGTAGGTGCCGTCGTCCGGGACGTCGAAGGCGAAGAGGCCGGTGGTCCCGGGCGCCACCGTGGCCGGGGCCCCTGCGCCGGTGGCGGAGAGGGTCACGGCCCCTGCGCCGTCGTTCTCGAAGACGACGATGAGGCGGGTGCCCGCCACCACCGTGCGGTCCTCGAGGGCGCCGAACGTCGAGGCCTTGACCGCGAGATCCTCGGGGAGCCGGGCGCCCAGGGCGAGCGTCTGCTTCTCGAGCCAGAAGTCGAAGTCGGCCTGCGGCACCGCGTGGATGCGCGCCCGCATGTAGGCGTGGCCGGGGTTGAGGCACATCTCCTTGCACTGGACGAGGTACTCGCCGGCCGGGAAGTCCACGACGAAGTGGGAATAGCGGTGCGGCCCTGCCGTGTTGGCGTCAATCATGCCGACCGGTCCGCCGCCGGCGTCCTGGATGTAGAAGGAGTGGATGACCTCGGCACCGGTGACGTTGAAGACGATCGGGATGTCCTGCGGCACCACGAAGACATTGTCGTCGGCGACGTTGCCCTCGCCGTCGGGGGACGAGGAGACCGTTACGCCGTCGCCGTAGTCGGCGGTCCAGGTCCACTGGGCGCCGGTGATTCCAAGGGGAAGAACCACCTGGAAACTCTCCTGCCCGGCCAGGCCGTCGGCGCTCACCGGAATGGGATCGAATGAACTCGCGTCGGTCTCCGCCACCACCGTCGAACCGGGGGCAACGACGGCCTCCTCCCCCCCAAGCCTCACCGTTCGGACCACCGGTCCCTCGTTTTCAATCGAGAGGCGAATGGTGGTCCCGATGGCAACCCTCAAGTCTCCTTGGAGGGCCCAATCCTCCTCACCGATGTTCATCTCGAACTCTCGGACGGAGGACTCCATGTAGGAAAGGTCCGGCACATCGTCCAATCGAATCAGGCCCTGGTAGCTGATGACGCCCACCCACATGACGACGGCGAGCGGGATGAGGGTCCACACCGCCTCCGCCTTGAGGCTGCCGCGGTGCTTCTCGTGCGTCGCGCGCCCCTTGCCGGAGGAGGCGCGGTAGCGCCATAGCACGTAGACAAGAAGCACGAACACGACGACGAAGACGGCGATGCCGGCGACGGCGATCTTGGCGTAGAGGGACTCCATGATGCGGCCGCGCTCGGTCACCGGGTCGGGCATCCAGAAACGGGCCGCGGCGGAGGGGAGTGCCGCGAGCAGGCCGAGTGTTCCGAGGAGGAGCGCGGGGAGGGTCTTGCGCATCGAGCGTCGCGGCGGCGACAGGAGGGCCGCCAAAAAGCCTGCCGGAGCGCGGGGACGGCACCGTTTTCAAGGGTCCTCCTGTAGGCGGCGTCCGAGCATGGCCGCCGCCCAATTCGTCATGGCCGACACGACCCCGAAGCGCAAGGGCCTGGCGCGCTGGCTCACCACGACCGACCACAAGGAGATCGGCCTCCTCTACCTGTGGACGGCCCTCGTCTTCTTCGTCCTCGGGGGCATCTCGGCCCTCCTCATCCGGATGGAGCTCTTCCTCCCCGGCGTCCAGATCGGCGACGGCACGGCGTTCAACGAGTTCTTCAGCCTGCACGGCACCACGATGGTGTTCCTGTGGATCATGCCGGCCATCGCGGGCCTCGGGAACTACTTCGTCCCCATCATGGTGAAGGCCAAGGACATGGCCTTCCCCCGGGTCAACGCGCTCTCCTTCTGGCTCATCCCGCCGGCGGGCCTCCTGCTCTGGCTCCCCATGGTCCTCAAGGGTCTCTCGGCGGTGAACGTCACCTGGGTCGGCTACCCCCCGGTCTCCACCAGCGTGCAGAACTTCGGTCTCGACATGTGGATCCTTGCCCTCATCCTCCTCGGGATGGCCTCCACGATGGGCGCCGTGAACTTCCTCGTCACCCTCTTCCGCATGCGCGGCCCCGGAGTGACGCTGCACAACATGCCCCTCTTCTGCTGGGCGCAGCTTGCCACCAGCATCCTCCTGGTCTTCTCGCTCCCCGTCGTCACCGTCGCGTTCATCATGCTCCTGTTCGAGCGCAACTTCGGCACCCACTTCTTCTCCGGGGTGACCGGCAGCGACCCCATCCTCTACCAGCACCTGTTCTGGTTCTTTGGGCACCCCGAGGTCTACGTCCTGGTGCTGCCCCTCATGGGCGTCCTGAACGAGATCATCCCCAAGTTCAGCCGCCGCCCAGTCTTCGGCTACACCTCGATGGCCTACGCCATGCTCGGCATCGCCATCGTCGGCTTCGTGGTGTGGGCCCACCATATGTTCACCACCGGCCTCGACCCCACCGTGCGCGCCGTGTTCATGTTCAACACCATGCTGGTCGGGGTCCCCACCGGCATCAAGGTGTTCAACTGGCTCGCCACCATGTGGGGCGGCCAGATCAACCTGCGCAGCCCCATGAAGTTCTGCCTCGGCTTCATCTGGCTCTTCGTCATCGGCGGCATCACCGGCGTCATGCTCGGCTCCATCCCGGTGGACTACGCGCTCCATGACTCCTACTTCGTGGTCGCCCACTTCCACTACACGATGGTGGGCGGAGCGGTGTTCGGCATCTTCGCCGGCATTTACTACTGGTACCCGTTCCTGTTTGGCGGTCGGATGTTCAGCGAGCGCCTCGCCAACTGGCACTTCTGGCTCATGTTCGCCGGCTTCAACCTGACCTTCTTCCCGCAGTTCATCCTGGGCCTCGAAGGGATGGCGCGCCGCATCGCCGACTACGACGCCGTCCACCACCCCGGCTGGGAGATCCTCAACCAGGCCTCCACCGTGGGCGCCTTCCTCATCGCGAGCAGCGTCCTCTTCTTCTTCATCAACGTCTGGGTGAGCCACCGCCGCAACGAGCGCGTGGTGGCCGACCCGTGGGGCGGCGAGCGCCACGTCGAGTGGAAGCTCTGGGAGGAGGGGCGCGTCGTGCACGGCAAGGGCCTCATCCTCGACGAGGAGCCGGTGCCCCTCGCCAAGCAGGAGCCCCCCGGCTACGGAGGTGCCTGAATGGAGCCCAAGGCCCCCGAGGCCCACGGCGACGGGCACGGCGGGGACGCCCACGCCCTCCACCTCCCGCACGGCTCGGTCTGGCCCATCTGGGTCGCCGCCGGCATCACCTGCTTCGGCCTCGCCCTCATCCTGCTTGGGCACAACCTCCCCGAGGACGTCCACGGCGACCCCATCGTCCACCTGGCACCCCTGTGGAGCATCGTCCTCCTCGCGGTCGCCTTCCTGTTCCTCGTCGTCACCCTGCTTGGCTGGTTCCGCCAGGACTACGTCTGGTGGAAGGAAGGGGTCGGCACCGGGCTCCACATCCCCCGCGCCGGGACGCTCCTCTTCATCTCAAGCGAGATTTTCCTGTTCGGCGCCCTGTTTGCCACCTACTTCACCTTCAAGGGCATCGCCGCCGACGGCGGCATCCCCTGGCCCGACCCCAACGGGGAGGGCCACGCGGTCGAGCTCCCGCTCCTCAAGACCCTCCTCTTCTCGCTCTTCCTCTTCGCCTCCTCGGGCACCGTCCACAAGGCGGAGGTCGCCCTCATGGCGGGGAACAAGAAAGGCTTCGACCGCTGGTGGCTCCTCACCATCCTCCTGGGGGCGGTCTTCCTCGGCGGCCAGGTCATGGAGTACACCAACCTCATCCGCGAGGGGCAGACCCTGGGCTCGTCGCAGTTCATGACCGCCTTCTTCATGCTCACCGGCACGCACGGCCTGCACGTCTTTGGGGGCCTGTGCTGGCTCACCCTGGTGCATGTGCGCAGCCGCAAGGGGCAGTTCGACCAGCACCGCCACGCCGCCCCCGAGTCGGCGGCCCTCTACTGGCACTTCGTGGACATCGTCTGGGTCGTCGTGCTCTCGGTCATCTACCTCCTCAACCACGACTGGTCCGGTGGACTCGGTGGATTCTGAGGACGAGAGGCGGCGCGTCACCCAACTCCTCCGCTTCGTGGGCGCCGTCCTCGCCGGTCCCGCCTTGAGCATCGCAGGCGCCTTCCTCCTGGTCGAGGGGTTCGGGGAGCATGCCCTGCACATCGTCGGCCTTGGGGCGGCCGGCCTGATGGGAGTCTGGCTCCTGCTGTTCGCCCCCCGACTTGCGGTCCGCTGGGCCTAGGCTGGGGCCTGCAAAGCCCATAAAGCCACGGGGGCGTCCCGCTCCGGTCGGCATGGAGAACGCCCCGGTCCGCCTGGCGCAGCGCCTCTCCAAGGTGGTCACCCGATTCCCCAAGGCGACGGTGATGCTCTTCGTCCTCGTCGCCGTCGTCGGCGCCTCGTTCCTGCCGGGGATGAAGCTCTACCTCTCGTTCTACCAGCTCATCCCGCACGACTACCACGACGGCGACGCCTACACCTCCGACTACTACGACCACTACGAGGAGCTCAATCGCGACTTCGGCGGCGACAACTGGGACTACTACATCTTCCGCGCCGACAACGTCACCTCGGTCCCCGTCGTCCGGGAGATGAACGCGGTGCAGGAGGCGGTGAAGGCCAAGTTCGACTACGTCGAGGGGACCCTCTCGCTCGCCGAGCTGGTGAAGATCGCCAACTACATCGCCACCGGGAGCTACGAGTTCCCCCCCGAGGGCCCGGTCGGCGACCAGCAGATTCGCACCAGCCTCGACGCCCTCTTCACGCTGCCGCAGTACCGCAACCAGATCGTCGGCAACCTGGTCTCGGCCGACAACCAGACCGGCCTCATGGTTCTCATCCTGACGCAGAACGAACCGCTCGAGCAGTACCGCGCGTACGCCGCCGACCTCAAGGCGTTCCACTACGAGATTGACGAGAACAACCCCTACCAGGGCGCCTCGACGATGCTCGCCATCAACGTGGACACCATCTACCTCAAGCTCGACCAGGTCACCTTCGACGAGGGGCTGTTCTGGGTGGCGCTCGCCTTCGGCGCGGTCTTGGTGGTGAGCCTCTGGCTGTTCCGCAGCCCCGTCTTCACCGCCATCACCCTCCTCAACCTCACGGTCGTCGTGTCGGTGACGGTGGCCGCCCTGGTGCTGGCGGGGGGCTACCTCAACCTCCTAACCATGCTCCTCATCGGCCTCATCTTCGGCGTCGGGGACGACTACACCACCTACGCCCTCACCATCTACCGCAACGAGCGCGCGGCCGGGCACTCCCTCAAGGACGCCATCCTGGAGGCCCAGAAGGAACTCGCCTCGGCGCTCCTCATCGCGGTCCTCGTCACGCTGTCCGGCTTCGCCTCCATCTGGCTCACCGGCTTCCCCGCCATCATGGTCTTCGGGGCGATGGCCGCCGCGGGCGTCCTCTTCGCCTACCTCGGTGCCCTCACCCTGGTGCCGGCCTGCCTCTGGCTCTACTTCACCGCCGTGGAGCGCCGCAAGGCGCGCCGCCAGCCGACCGCAGGCTACGACCGCCTGATGCGCCACGCCACCACGGTGCAGGGCGAGGGGGTCAAGCTCACCGCCTTCGCCCTCCGCTGGCGCTGGCCCATCCTCGGCGTCTTCGGCCTTCTCGCCGTGGGGACCCTGAGCCCCCTCGCGTGGGGCGAGGGGGTCAAGACGTGGGGCGGCTCGTACTCGGAGATCTTCGACCAGGACACCTACGAGATGCAGGCCTACAACCACGTCGCGGAGTGGATGGGCATCCCCATCGACATCGTGGTCTTCGTGGGCGGCGACCCCACCGACCCGGCGTTCCTCCGCATGGTGGACGACCTCGACCAGTCCATGGGCCAACGCGCAGGCGACCCCAGCGGCATCCACTCCTTCGTGCGCGCCGACTCGCTCGCCGACGTGGTGCGGGACAACTATCCACGCTACCTCGCGTCGCGCTCCGACGTCACCGGGATCCCGCTCCCCCAGGAAGCAGCACTGCCGGTCCCCTTCCCCGGCGCCGGCGTCAGCGACCCCTTCGACCGCGACGGCGACGGGCTCCCCGACGACCGCGCGTTCCTCCGGCGCATGTACGAGGCGATGTGGGACGACCCCGCCACCACGGTCCTCATGACGCGTGTCGTGGACCCCGGCTACACCAAGACGCTCGTCCGGGTGGGCATCAACGTCGAGACCGGGGACGGGCTCACCCCGGAGCAGAACGCGCGGCAATCGGTGCGGGAGCTCGAAAGCCGCGTGGACACCGTGCGCGCCTCCGCCGACCACAAGGAGGCCGCTGCGGACTCGACCTTCCAGGTCTCCGGCCTCGCCATCGTGCTCCTGGCCGTCCACGACTCCATCGAGTTCGGCAACCAGTGGACCGTCATCGTCATGGTCACCGTCATCTTCGGCCTGGTGACGCTCTACTACCGGCGCCCCATCCACACCATGCTCATCATGGTCCCGCTGCTGTTCGGAGTCGCGGTGCAGTACTTCCTCATGAGCCTGTGGCAGTACGAGATGACCTACGTCGCCGTCATCGTCACCAGTGTCGACATGGGGCTCGGCATCGACCTCGGGGTCCACACCTACGCCAACTTCCGGCGCAAGATGCGTGAGGGGCTGGAGCCCAAGAAGGCCATCCTCGAGGCGACCGGCGCCATCAACGTCGCCATGATCGCCGCCCTCTTCACCGACATGAGCGCCTTCCTCCTCATCCCGTGGTCGGACATCACCTGGGCGGCGCAGACCGCCCGCATCCTCCTTGCCAGCATCGCCGCCATCTTGGCGTGCGCCATCCTGGTCCTGCCCTGCCTCTTCTACTGGGACGCCAAGCGCAACCCGAAGGCGTACGGGGCGCCGGCGAAGGTCAGGTTCAGCCGGGCCGCGCCGGAGTGAAGGGACCCGCGCTACGCTTCGGCGTTCCCGACGGTTTCCCGGTCGAGGTTCATGGCCATCTCGGTCGGGAAGAGCCGCCGGCGACCCTTCTCCTTGCGGACCTCTAGGAGATGAGCGGCCGCCAGACGCTCCACATGGTAATCGAGGTGGCCGCGAGCCACTCCGGCTGCGCGTTCGGCTTCAGGCACCGGTATGCCGGGGCTCGCTTCGACCATTTCGAGAAGGCGACGGGCCCGTTCGGTCTTGAGGAGCGGGACCACGGCTCCAAGGTGCTCCGCGGATTCCCGGTCCGGGTAATAGCAGAGGTAGCGGCCCGGGTTCGACTTCACGATGACACCGTGGCGTTCAAGGACGTCGAGGTGGTGGAGGACCTGGCCCCGGCCCAGCCCAAGACGGCGGCGGAGCTCTTCCATGTGGATTCCCGGCTCGGCCTGGACCATGGTGGCCAGCAAGGCCCGGACGCGGTGGTCCGTGGCTTCGCGGTCGCCCAGGCGGCTGAAGAGCGGGGCCAGGAGGCCCCAGAGACGCCAGAGCGCGGCGCCGGCGGCGAGCACCAGGACGCCGGGAACGCTTGGCGTCCCCCAACCTTTCGAGGGGGTCAATCGGGTCTGAGGAGATTCTGCGGGGCGCGGCTCGTCACCGCGAGTCGGTGCGTCAACCGACGCAAGAGGAGCTCCGTCGGACACCCCCCCAATCAGCGAAGGCGGGTCTGCGCCCTCAGCCCCGGACCCGCCCTCCGGTGCGACGAGGACTTGCGTCGCCTCCGTAGAGGGCTCTGTCTCGTTTGCGAGGGGGTCAGGCCGTTCAGGCTCGCCGTCGTCTTCCGGGATGGGGAGTTGCGGGGGCGAAGGGAGCTCAGGTGGACCCGGCGGCTCCATCTCACAGGGGACGTTGGATGCCGGGTCTCCCCCGGTGGCGGTCAGTTCGGAGGCGGCACCGTCTTTGGAGCACCCGCTTTCATCCTCGACTTCGTCCTCCATCTCGTTGACGGGCTCGCGGGAGTCCTGTGCCAAATGCGGGTTGATGGGACCTGAGGAGAGCGAATCTACGCCGCCTGTGGCCTCTTGGGGAGCGCCTCCGGGATCCCGGGGTGGGTCGAGGAGCGAACCAGGCGCCCCAGAGGGAATCTGCTCGAAGAGATCGCCAGGAAGCTGATTGGGAGGCGGGAGGCGGTCAGGTTCGACGGGCTGTGCCGTGCCAGCGGGAATGAGGAGCAGGGCAAGGGCCGCCGCCACGGCCAGCCATCCGTCATTGTTGTTCATATCCACCACACCGGATGCCGGCGACCGGCACCCACGAGCAGACTCAACGTCCCCCATATGAGGTTAATGGCCACCTCTTCCACAACGACGTCTCCAACTCCCAAAGTATTCACCTAGATGGTTAAAGCCGGCATGGAATTTGAGACAGCATTGGTCCCTGGAGGGGCCAGGTGGAATCAGCATGGCGTCATCTTCGGGTCCAAGCAAGACCGCTCCGCGTATGCTCCGCGTCGCCCTGTTCGCGAGCGGCGCCATCCTGTCCGCCCTGGCGGTCGTCGTGGTGACCGACAGCGACGCCGAGGCGGCGGTGACCATGCTCTCTGCCCAGCGCTATGCTGTGCAGGACAATTTTCTCACCATCCCCACGCCGGGGAGTCTCCAACCGGGTGACCTCCTCGTCGTGCAGTTCGTCTATGCCCGACCCAGTCCCTGCGAGACCTTTGCCAGCATCGTGGTGCCTGCCGGTTGGACCCAGATTGGAACGTACCTGACGACGGGCGCGTGCATCAACGAGATGCCGGCCATGGTCGTCTACATGCACATCGTGGGGGAGACCGAGCCGCCCAGTACGGTGTGGGACGTGGCCAACGCGAACCGTTTCCACGGCTACATCTACGCCCTGCGCGGCATCGACCTGGCGCAGCCGGTGAACGCCTTCGTGTCGCAAGCCAATTCGGGATCCAATACGCCGCCCAATGAATATCGTCACGTCCGCACCGGGGTCGCCACCACGACGGTGGCCGACACGCTTCTCATTGGCATGGGCGCCGCGCGGTGGGACCATCAAGAAGGCTCCTTTTCGGGGTTGACGTCGGTCACCAGCACCACCCCCCAGTGCGGACCGGGAGCTCCATGCAGCCACGGTGGATGGACGCCTTTCGTGGGCCCCGGGGCCACATCGAATTTCGACTGGTATGACCCTCCAGGAGGCACCTCTCCAGATGCGGCTACATGGCCCAACTTCGGTGCCCTCTTCGCCTTCCAGATGCCAAGAATCGGCTTTGCCGCGTCCACGGCGGCGGGTTCGGAGTCGGTTGCCGCTCCAGTCTCAGCGTCCCAGAGCGGAGGCACGGGTCTAGCAACTTCCTTGCAGTACACCATCTCGCCGGGCTCAGGGTTCACCGTCCAGACCGGCACGGCAACCTGCCCCGTCTCCAACCCTCCCGACGCCGTCACGCCGGCCGCCTCCCTCAGCGGAACGTTCAACGTCGCGGCAAGCACCACCACGACGGCAATCCCTCTGCCAGTCCCTCTCACGGTCTGCGACGACGCAATCTCCGAAGCCGCCGAGACATTCACCGTCACGCTCACGAGCCCGACGAATGTCAACCTCGGTCCCTTCTCCGCCATCACCTACACGGTGCGCGACAATGACCAGAAACTGACGGTCACCCCCACCGCCTCGACCGCAGTCCTTGAAGGCGATTCGGGGACCGTGGACACGGTGTTCACGCTCACTTTGAGTCCGGCAAGCCAGAACACCGTCTCCGTCCACGCGCAGACCACCGGACCCGCCTCCGGCACCGCCGCGACGGCGGGAGCCGATTTCGTTGCCATCGCGGACGAGACCGTAACTTTCTCGGCAGGAGAGACCACCAAGACCGTGACGATAGAGGTCAACGGCGACATGGTTTCGGAGTCCGAGGAATTCTTCCGCGTCCGCTTCTTCTCCCCCGCGGACGCCTGCCTCACCGAGAGTCTCCCCACCTGCCCCGGCGTCTCCGAGATCTTCCGCACCATCACCATCACCGACGACGACATGCGACCCTTCACCGCCAGCGACGCCACCATCACCGAAGCCACCGCATCCACCACGAACGCCCAAGTCCCCATCGGCCCCACCACCCCCATCGGCGTCAACGCCAACATCCACTACCACACCGACAGCCTCTCCGGCAGCACCGCCACCGCGGGCACCAGCTGCACGGCCGGTGTGGACTACATACAAGTCACCGCAGGCACCGCCACCCTCACCGCCGGCTCCACCAGCGTCAACGGCCCCATCACCATCTGCGGCGACAACAACCACGAAGCCGCGGAGACCTTCCGCCTCGTCCTCGACGACGTCAACGGCGACGCCCTCCTCGCCGGAAGCGACGCCGTCGCCATCGTCACCATCCAAAACGACGACGCCCCCCCAATCATCACCCTCACCCACCAAAGCGTCTCCGAAGGCCTCGGCAACGCCGCCACCCTGACCCTCACCCT
>DATDQC010000268.1:0-7235 GCA_035292455.1 Thermoplasmatota archaeon | reverse complement strand
AGCGCACCCACCCCATGACGCGCGACGCCACGGTGGAGTACGCCCGCCAGCACAACCTTGAGGTTCCCCACCTCAAGCGCTCCACCTACTCCACCGACGACAACCTGTGGGGCCGCAGCATCGAGGGGGGCGACACCGAGGACCCCGCCCACGCGCCCCACGACGACGCCTTCCGCCTCACCGTGAACCCCCTTCGGGCCCCCGACACGCCGGGGGTCTTCGAGCTCCGCTTCGAGGCCGGCCTCCCGGTCGCCCTCAACGGTGTCCCGCTCGCCCTCGCCGACCTCATCGAGGCCCTCAACCGCGCCGCGGGGGCGCACGGCATCGGCCGCATCGACCATGTCGAGAACCGCCTGGTCGGCATCAAGAGCCGCGAGGTCTACGAGGCCCCCGCCGCCACCGTCATCCTCACTGCCAAGCGGGCGCTCGAGGCGCTCACCCTCACCAAGGAGGAGTCCAAGCTCAAGCCCTACCTTGAGCAGAAGTTCTCCGAGAACGTCTACGACGGCCTGTGGTACGCGCCGGTCATGAAGCCGATCCGCGCGGCGCTCGACGCCATCGCCGAGAACGTCACCGGCACGGTCCGCCTGCAGGCCTACAAGGGACAACTATCCATCCTGGGGCGCACCAGCCCGGTGAGCCTTTTCAAGGACAACCTGGCGACCTACACCAACGCCGACCGTTTCGACCACCACGCCTCGGAGGGCTTCATCACGCTCTGGAGCCTCCCCACGGAGACCGCCAACGCGGTCCGCAGCGGGGCCACGGGCGGTGTCGCCCGCAAGGCGCCGGGGGCCAAAGTCGGCCTCCGCGAGCGCCTCAGCGTGGCCCTCAAGGCCGACCGCACGGCGGTCAAGGCCAAGGCCCGAAAGCCGAAGAGGAAGGCATGAGCACGCGGCGCGTCTGGGAGGCCCGCACGGGCGCCATCCACCCCGATTTCCTCGCCTACTCGGAGAGCATCGCCGACGACGCGCCTTTCCTGGTCCACGACCTCGCCGGCTCGGTCGCCCACGTCCTCGGGCTCCGCAAGTCGTCCCTGCTCACCGACGCGGAGGCGACGGCGCTCGTGGCGGGGCTCCAAAACCTCTGGCGCGCCGCGGAGGCGGGCTCGTGGAACCTCGACCCCGCCCTCGAGGACATCCACATGAACATCGAGGCGCGCCTTACCTCCGAACTCGGCGACACGGGCCGGAAGCTCCACACCGGCCGGAGCCGCAACGACCAGGTCGCCACCTGCATGACCCTCTACGCCCGGCTCGCCCTTGCCGGGCTCGCCCAGGCCGCCCACACCCTCTCGGAGGCGCTCGCCGCCCAGGCGAAGCTCCACGCCAAGACGCCGTGGGCAAGCCGCACCCACGGACAGCCCGCCCAGCCCGCGACCCTCGGTTTCCTGCTGCTCGCCCACGCCTTCCGGTTCCAGGACGCCGCCGAGGAGGCCCTCCATGCCTTCCACGCCGTCGGCGAGTCCCCGCTCGGCTCGGGGGCCGTGGCGGGCTCCACCCTGCCGCTCGACCCCGCCTTCACGGCGCGTCTCCTGGGGCTTCGTCCGCCCCGCAACGCCCTCCTGGCCACCGGGACGCGCGACACCGTCCTCGCCGCCGTGCAGGCCGCCTGCCGCGCCGGCCACGCCGCCAGCGGCCTTGCCCAAGATCTCCTCGACCTCTTCGCCGTCAAGGTGCTCCGCCTGCCCGACGGCTACACCACCGGCTCCAGCCTGATGCCGCAGAAGCGCAACCCCGATTCGCTGGAGCTCGCCCGGGCCAAAGGGAAGGCGCTTGCGGGCCCGTGGGCGGCAGTCTGGAACGTCACCGCAGGCTTGGGCCTCGGCTACCAGCGCGACTTCCAGGTCACCAAGCCCCACCTCGTCGCCGCCCTCCGCGACGCGACGGCGACCCTGGAACTCCTTGCCCCCCTCGTGCAGGGGGCCCGCTTCGACGCGGAACCCCTCTCCGCCGGCCTCAAGGGACCCGGCATCGTCGCCACCGACGCCGCCGAGGCGCTGGTCGCCGCCGGGATGCCCTTCCGCGCCGCCTACGCCGCCGTCGCCGCAGCCTACGCCGCCGTGGAGAAGGGGCGCACCCTCCCCGAAGCCCTCGAAGGCCAGGGTCTCCCCGCCGCGGCACTCGCCAAGGCGCTCCAGGCGCTCACCCCCGACCCGGCGCGCCGCCGAACCCTTGGGGGCCCCGCCCCCTTGCGCGTCCGGGAGGCCCTCGACGGCCACCGTACCTTCGCCGCCAAGCTGGCGGGGCGCGTCGCCGATGCGCAAGCCGCGGCCGAAAGGCCCTACGACCTCCTCACCGCCTCGCCCTCGAATCTCCTTGCGGAGACCTGACATGGCCGACCTCAAGACCACCCGCCGAACCGCTGCCCCCCGGAACGCCCCGCGCGTCCGCGTCCCGCCCGCCCCCGCCCTGCCGGGGGCCCGTTCCGTTCTCGGCATGGAAGACCTGGGGCCGAGCCTGCCCCTCATCCTCGCCTCGGCGCGCCACCTCAAGGCCCAGGGGAAGGCGGGCCGGTTGCCGCCGCTTCTTGCCGGAAAGACCGTGCTCATGATCTACGAGAAGAACTCGACGCGCACCCGCGTCAGCTTCGAGGTCGGGGTGCAGCGCCTCGGGGGCGTCGCGGTGAACCTGGACGCCCAGTCGAGCCAGCTCTCGCGCGGCGAGTCCCTCGAGGACACCGCCCAGGTGCTCTCCCGCTACGCCGACGCCCTGGTCTACCGGGCCAAGGAGCACGCCAACCTCGAGGCTCTGGCCCGTTGCGCCACGGTCCCCGTGGTGAACGCGCTCACCGACCTCGAGCACCCCTGCCAGGTCCTCGCCGACCTCATGACCCTCGAGGAGCACCTCGGGGACCTCCACGGCAAGACGCTGTGCTACGTGGGGGACGGCAACAACATGTGCAACTCCTACCTCCTCGGCGCGGCCCTCGCCGGCATGAGCGCCCAGGTCGCCACCCCCAAGGGGTACGACCCGGACGCCGAGATCCTGGCCCGTGCCCGGAGCCTCGCCGAGGCGGCGGGCACCAAGGTCACCCTTAGCCGCGACGTCGCCAAGGCGGTCGCCGGCGCCCACGCCGTCGCCACCGACACCTGGGTCTCGATGGGCGACGAGAAGGAGGAGCTGCAGCGCCGCAAGGCGTTCCAGGGCTACACCGTGGACGACGCGCTCATGGAGAAGGCGGCCCCCGGTGCCCTGTTCCTGCACTGCCTCCCCGGCCACTGGGGCGAGGAGGCGACCGAGGCGGTCGCCCACGGCCCCCGCTCCGTCATCTACGACGAGGCGGAGAACCGGATGTGGGTCCAGATGGCGCTCCTCATCCACCTTCTGCAGGCCGACCCGGCCGCGGGGCAGGGCTGGCCGGATCACCCGTCGAACCCGCAATAGCGTTCCGAGCCGCCGCCCGGGTCGCAGATTGCACAGATTCGAGGGGGTGGGAATCTGTGGAATCTGCGTAATCTTCGGTTGCCCTTGATTTGAGGTGCAAAGCCGCCCTCTCCGCAAACCGTTTTAGCCGTCATCCCGGTGGGCACGACAGGGTTGCCATGCAGAGCGAGAAACCGAAAGGGAGCATCGTCTGCGAGCCCGGCCTCCACATCGGCTGCCTGCACGCCCGCAGGAAATCCGCGGCGCAGGGGACGAAACCAAAGGCGCCACGCCCCGAGTGAGCATGCCCGGCCTCCGCGTCGTGGACCTCGGCCTCATGGAGTACGGGGCGTGCCTCGCCCTGCAGCGCCGTCTCCGGGACGAACGGCAGCGCGGCGAAGGCGACGACACGCTCCTGATGGTCGAGCACCCCCCAGTCGCCACCCTGGGGCGCCGCGGCACCCCCGACGAGGTCTTCGACAAGACCCTCCCGGTCTTCCCCATCGAGCGCGGTGGCAAGGCCACCTACCACGCCCCCGGGCAGCTCGTCCTCTACCCCATCGTGCACCTCGGGGAGGGCCACCGCGACGTCCGGGCCTGGGTGCGCCACCTCGAGGCGTTCCTCATCCGGCTCCTGGGGGAGTCCGGCATCCCCGCCACCACCCACCCCGAGCACCCGGGGGTGTGGACCGTGCGCTCCGGGAAGAAGATCGCCTCCGTCGGCATCGCCATCCAGCACTGGGTCTCCTTCCACGGGGTCGCCCTCAACGTCACCCTCGACCCCAAGGAGTTCGAGCGCATCGACCCCTGCGGCCTGGGGGCGGCCGTGATGTCCAGCATGCGGGCGGAGGGGTCCTTTGCCGACGTCCCGCGCGTCAAGGCGTGGGTGGAGGCGCACGCGGAGGCGCATTTCGCCCCATTTTTAGTTAACAAGAAAAATGTTAATCTAATTAATTAAATAATTAATTTAATTCATTAATTGATTAATTAAATAACTTCGGTGCGCGTGGCCGTCTTGGCGAATATATAAATCTTAAAAATAGGAAAAGCCAAAACAAAACCTCGATATTTTTTGCCATTGTGCCGAATACTTGGAAAAAATAGCGCTAACAACCACCAGAAAATCAAATCGATTGTCTTTCATATTACTTCCTGAGTTTTTCCTGTTGTGCCCCCCCGCGTCGCCCTCTACACCCGGGTCTCCACCGAGGACCAGGCACGCGAAGGGTTCAGCCTCGACGCCCAACTCGAGAGGCTCCGGCTCTACGCCAAGGCCCAGGGCTGGGAGATCGCGGGGGAATACGTGGACGAAGGCCACTCTGGGCGCACCACAAAGCGGCCCGCCTACGCGAAGATGATGGCCGAGCGCGCCGGCTGGGACACCCTCCTAGTCCTCAAGATGGACCGCATCCACCGCAACAGCCGGAACTTCATGGCGATGATGGACCAACTGATGCGGGAAAGCAAGGGGTTCGCCTCCGTCACCGAGTCCCTCGACACCGGGACCGCCATGGGGCGCTTCGTCATGGACATCATCCAGCGCATCGCCCAACTGGAGTCGGAGCAGATCGGGGAGCGGGTCCACGTCGGCATGGAGCAGAAGGCCAAGACCGGGGGAGGATCCCTCGGGAAAGCGGCCCCCTTCGGCTACCGGTACGGGGCGGGCGGCCGCCTCGAGGTGGTCCCGGAGGAGCGCCCTTGGGTGGAGGGGTTGTTTCGCCGCTTCGCCGAGGGTGCCAGCAAGCAGCGGCTTGCCGACTGGCTGAACGAGGCCGGGGTGGCCACCCGCGGCAAGACCCGCTGGACGGTCTGGAACGTCACCCACATCCTCACCAACCCGGTCTACGCTGGCGTCCTGCATTGGGAGGACCACCTGCAGGCGGGGGCGCACGAGGCCGTCGTGGAGCCAAGGCTCTTCGATTCGGTCCAGGACCTCATCTCGGCCCGCTCCCCACGGCGTCGCACCTACCGGCTCACCCGGCTGGCGGGGCCGACCGCATGAAGTTTTTCCAGGTTTAGTATTATTTTTAGTGTTAAATCAGTAAACAGTAAGTTTTTTGCTAATTTAAGTTTTACATCATAAAATGTACATTTTCGCTCATTGATTCAGCGGGGGCCGTTTCTCCCCTCGGCCCAGGGGATCCCCCGGCTGAATCTATGCTATCAGTTGTTTACAGATACCTATGATTTGATGCACGGACTACCGGATATCAAATCAATTTTACCGAGGCTCGTACGTTGCTTTATATAGCAAAACCTAGTGACAGTAGTAAATTGTATAAAATAAACTAATAAACTATATATTCGATATTATTAGTTGATTTTAGTTTCCATCGTGAGGAGCGCCAGGGCATCCATCTCCAGCTGGCCGAGCAGCCGGGTGAGGAACAAGGCGACGAGGGTCAACAGGCCGGTGAGGGCGCTCGCGAGAGCCGTGACGTCGTCGACCAGGCCGCCCACCGGCTCCGACCGTGGCAGGACCCGGAACACCCACCCCGTGACGGTGGCCAGGAGCCCGATGTAGAGCAGGACGAGGACGACCGTGCGCAGGCGGCCCCACCGGCGGAGGGAGTGGACGCGCCGCCGCAGCACCCACCCCGCTTCGCCGTCGAAGAGCTCGGGCTTGCGCTCGACGGCCTTGAGGAGGTGGAGGTGGCGCCCGGAACGGAGCCAGCGCCAGCGCGCCCGCCACGTGCGACCACCCTCATCGAAGGGGTACACGCCCCTCGATGCCGGGGCGCGCACATGGCGCTGCCGGAAAGAATCGGAAAAGGGGGTAGAGGCGGATATGGGTGGGTGGTCACGCGAGCCGTTCGGTGTACTCCCATTCGGGTGTGACCACGCGGATCCAGACGAAGCTGTCCATGTGGTTCCTCCCAGTTCTCTCCGCGGCGCTTTGACGGCCTCCCAGCCGCCGCCCGAAGGCGAGGCTCCGCGGGGGACCTGGAACCACGCTTTGCAATATTTAATGGATTCCATGCGATTCATTGGCTGCACACGATGCACTGGAACCCGCAAATGGAAGGGTGAAGAACGCGCTTCACGCAAATCCTCGCCAACCCCCTCCTGAGAAGGTCAGTCGAGGAGGGTGAAGAGCTGGTCGTCCTGGCCGACGTCGAAGACCCCGAGGCGCGCCCCGGCGTCGAGCCAGCCGTGGGCGTAGTTGACGACCGCGAAGGCCCGTACGTCGTCCCCCTTGGCGTGGAAATGGCGCGCGTCCTCGTGGTAGCGGCGCGCCATGTCGAGAAAGTTCTCCGCGATGCGCGCGGCAAACGAGCGCGGGGGTGCCACGACCTTGACCTTCGCGAGGGCGCGCGCCGTGGTGTCGAGGTACTTCGCGATGCGCTCCGGGGTGACCTGGTTCAGTTGCGCCACAGCCGGCGGATGGGGCTTCGGTCCTTTTGCCGTTCCGCCTGCCGGCTGCGGTGGTAGAGGCAGGAGTCCCGCAGCGGGCAGCGGATGCAGGCCGGCTCGCTGTCGAAGCAGGCGTTCTGGGCGATGTCGCGGTAGAGCCGGAGCCGTGCCTCGGCGTCGCGGCCGTTCTGGAGTGCCAGGTCACGCAGCACCTCGACGGTGCGGGAGGGCTCCTGCTCGGGGCCGACGAGGCCGACGCGGCTTGCGACACGGTGGATGGCTTGGGCGTCCGGGCGGCTCCACAGCCGGCGCACCGGCGTGGGGGGCGCCTCTTCGACGATGTCGAGGATGCGGCGCCGGGGTGGCGGCCGGGCAGGGGCCGGGACCTCGTCGGGCTCTTCCTGGAACGGCTCGAACACGGTGCGCGGGGGCAAGGCGTGCGGAACCGGCCGCGACCGTGGCGGAGCCGGATGGTGCGTCCCGTGCGCCGCAGGGCCTGCGGCCGGCGCGGCAGAG
>DATDQC010000267.1:0-11019 GCA_035292455.1 Thermoplasmatota archaeon | reverse complement strand
CCGCTGGAACTCCACCAGTTCAAGCTGATTTTTGCCGCCTTCGCCGTGCGCGCCCTCCACGTCGTGCTGATGTTCAGCCCGACGTGGTCTTTCGAAGCCTTCGCGCGGGGGGACCTGGACTGGGGCGTGGGGACGGTAATCGGCCTTGCAGGTCCTCTGGCGGGCCTGTCCGCCGTCACGGCGTCGGTCGTTCTGCTGGTCCGGAGCCGGCGCAACCGCAGGTCCGAGGTCCGCGGCGCCGCCGGGTTCGTCCTGGTCTTCTGCCTCGTCGGGTTCGCGGAGTACGCCGTCGTGCAGGCCATGCGGCTCCTGGAGTTTGGGTTGACCTCCTACATCTACAGCCCGTTCCAGCAGCTCGACCTCATGGTCCTGCGGCCGGCGTTGGTCTTCTACGCCATGCTCCGCCACGACCTGGTGGGGCGCATCCGGCACGCCCGGCCCCTCGGCCTCGCCGCGGTGGCGGCCCTGGCCTTCGCAAGCTACTCGGCGGGCCTGGTCAGCTCCCTGGGCCGGGCGCCGGGCAACAGCGCGTTCTACCTCGCACTTTCGCTGGCGGCGGCCGCGGGGCTGACGTGGGCCACCCTGGCGGCGCTGGGGCCCTCCCTCGACGCGCCCGTCGCGGCAAGCCGCAAGGCCTCCTCCGCCCTCGAAGCCTTCACGGCGGCCATGGAGGACGCCTACCGCAACGGCGAACCTTCCAGGGAGCAGCGAGGGATTCTGGAGGCGCGCCGGCGGCGCCTGGGCGTCCCTCGCGAGCAGGCAAAGGCGCTGGAACTCGCCGTGCAGACCCGTTGGGCCGGCACCGTGGACGCCGCGGAGTGGCATGCCGGGGAGACGCTCCGGGGCCGCTACCGGGTCGAACGGCTTCTTGGCGAGGGCGGCGGTGGGGCCGCCTATCTGGCCACCGACCTGTTGGAATCCCGGCCGGTCGTCCTGAAGCGCACCCACCGGCTCGACGAGCCGGCCCAGAAGGCGTTCCTGCGCGAAGCGTTCCTCCTGGCGCGACTGAACCACCCCCGCATCGTACGGCTGCTGCGGTCCGAGACCCTCGGACGGGAGACCATCCTCGTCCTCGACTATGCCGCCGGTGGGTCCCTCGCGACGCGGCTGGCGCGCAAGCCGCTCTCGGACGCCGAGGCGGTCCGGCTCGCGCACGATGTCCTGGACGCCATGCGGACCGCACATGAGGCGGGCATCGTCCACCGCGACATCAAGCCGTCCAACATCCTGCTCGATGCCCAAGGCCGTGCCATGCTCTCGGATTTCGGTGTCGCCCGCGAGAACCGCGGAGCGCCGGACCTCGTCACCCATACCGCCACCTCGGACCGCCCGCCTGGAAGCCTGCACTACATGAGCCCGGAGCAGGTCCAAGGCTTCCCGGTCGATGCCCGCAGCGACCTTTACTCCTTCGGCGTCGTCCTCGCCGAGGCGGTTGGGGGCTCGCCGCATCCTACCCATCCGACGACCGATTACGAAATCAGGCGCGCAATCGTGGAAGGACCGGCGCCGAGGCTTCCGCTCCGCGTGTCGGGCCGCCTGGCGACCGCCATCCAGGCCGCGACGCGGAAGGAGCCCGCCCAACGGGTCGGTTCGGCCCGCGACCTGGCCCTTCTCCTGGGCCCTTCAACGATGAAGAAAAAGCAGCAGGCTCCGGCCCACGCCGAGCACATCGCCCGGCGCCAGGGAACGTGACCCTCCAGCCGGCAACGGCTCCCAGTTGACCTGCGTGCGGTTTCGTGCGCTCGGGAGATCATGCACGTGGAACTCGGCGCCGTGGCGCCGAATCTCCGCCTGCGCGAGCGAGACGTAGGGATCGTAATCGAGGCAGACCCCCGATTCCGGATGGCGGCCGATGGTCCACGAAGGCACATGCTGGGGGGCGTCCCCGAGTCGGTAGACCTTTCCCTCGTACGTCCCGTTCACGATGATGAGCCGCGGCCCGGGTCGGGCGTCCTGAGGCGCCTTCGCGTCGGCGGGAACTGTTCCGTCCAGCACGCCCAACCCCTGTGGCCGGATGCGACCCATGGAGCGCAGCTCCTCGGTCAGCGCGAAGAGCTGGCGGTGGTTGACGCAGTAGTGGTCCAGGTATTCGCCGTCGCGCAGCACGCGGCGGGACTGAACGGCGCCGATGGCGATGAGCTTCTTGAGGTGGTGCCGAACCGTCGCCACGTTCACCGTGCGGTCCGACCGGCCGCCTCCCTGACGGTGCGGATGGACGCGGATCTCGGCCAAGGTGCGGGGGGAGCGAAGCTGCCGCAGGATCTCGATGCGCACCGGGTTGGCGAACACCCGCATGATCTCCGCGAGGCGGTGCGGCTCGACCTCGCCGACCGTCTTGGCAGACCCGGGACCGACCACGCGGACAGCGAGCCGCCCACGGGCGAAAAGCGCTTGTGACAGGGTCGAGCGGGTGGCCGCGTGCTGCGGTTACCCGGCGTCCCTAAATACCACCCCACTTTGGGCCGCTCCGCCAGCGTCCTCCATCTGGATGCGGGAACCCTTTGGGGCGGTAGATCAGTCGGCAGATCGCGTCCTTGGCATGGACGAGGCCGGGGGTTCGAATCCCTCCCGCTCCATTCGCAAAGCCCGTCGGGTCGCGGGGCCCCTGCGGGCCCGTTCACGACGGCGCCTTGCGCCCATCGGGGAAGTGGCCTAGCTGGTTAGGGCGGGGCACTCATAATGCCCAGGTCGTGGGTTCAACTCCCATCTTCCCCACTACACCCCCCGTGGGGCACTATCCCGCGCGTTGATGCTTCGTCGCCTTCCACTTCGTCCCGTAGTGGATGACGCCCGCCTCGCCGTCCTGGCCGAGCCTGCGGAACACGGCGTGGACCGGGGTCCCGTTCCGGAGCTCCGTCCCCTCGGACTCCACGACCTGGCCGGTGAGGAGAGGGCCCTCGTCGGCCTGGATGAGGGCGACGACGTAGGGGACCTGGAGCTCGTAGCCCGGAGCCGGGCGGTGGACGCGGGTCCACTCGACGATGCGGCCGCGTCCCGCCAGGCGCATGCGCTCCATCCGCCCGATGGAGGCGCGCCGGCAGGCGGGGCAGACCTCGCGGGGCGGGAAGTGGATGGCCTGGCAGGAGCCGCAGCGGCTCGCGGTGAGGTTGTAGCGCTGCGGAATCTCGCGCCAAAATCGGGGAACGGTCGTTCAGGCCACCCCCGACTCAAGCACGTGGACGAGCGCGGTGGCGCCGGTGCCGCCGGCGTTGTGGGTAATCCCGATGCGGGCGTCCTTGACCTGGCGGCCGGTGGCCTCGCCCCGCAGTTGCCACGCCACCTCGCACACCTGGGCGATGCCGGTGGCGCCGGAGGGGTGGCCGCGCGCCTTGAGGCCACCCGAGGGGTTCACCACGACGGGGCCGCCGAAGGTGGTCTCGCCGGCGGCGGTGGCGCGGCCCGACTCGCCGCGCTTGACGATGCCGAGGTCCTCGAGGGCGAGGAGTTCGGAGATGGTGGCGGCGTCGTGCACCTCGGCGACCTGGATGTCGGCCACACTGATGCCCGCCTCGGCGTAGGCGCGGCGCCCCGCCTCGAGGGTCGCCATGCCCCGCAGCAGGTCGGCCCGGCCATGGAGGGCAAGGGTGTCGGAGGCCTGGCCGCTGCCGGTGACGCGCACAGCGTCCTGGCGGTAGCCCGCCACCACCTTGTCGCTCACCAGGACGGCGCACGCGGCGCCGTCGGAGAGCGGGGCCATGTCGAAGACGGTGAGCGGCTCGGCGACGAAGGGGGCCTTGAGGAGGGTGTCGGCGGTGATCTCCTTCTGGAACTGGGCGAGCGGGTTCTTGGCGCCGTGGCGGTGGTTCTTGACCGCGACCTCGGCAAGCTCGGCCCGCGTGGTGCCGTACGTTGCCATGTGGAGCTTGGCCTGGATGGCGAAGAGGGCGGGCTCGGTGGCGCCGACGAAGTGCTCCCACTCCTGGTCGATGCCGGCGGAGGCGATGGCCTGGGCGTCGGCGTCGGAGACGTCGGTCATCTTCTCGATGCCGCCCACCACGACGACATCGGCGTGGCCGGCGCGGATGGCCTGCACGCCCTGGCGGAAGGCGAGCGCCCCCGACGCCGCGGCCGCCTCGACGCGGGTGGCTGGGAGGTGGCGGCCGGCAAGGCCAGCGCCGTCGAGGAGGAGGGGGGCGACGTGCTCCTGGCCGACGAGCTTGCCGGTGCTCATGGTGCCCACGTACACCTCGTCGATCTCCTCGCCGGGGACGCCGGCGTCCTTGAGCGCCGCGAGGCCGGCCTCGGTCATGAGGTCGCGGAAGGACTTCTCCCACATCTCCCCGAAGCGGGTGTGGGCGCAGCCGACGACGTACGCCTCGGGGCGCTTGGGCATCACTCCTCACCCCCGAGGAGGATCTTGCCGCGGAACTTGGCGTAGGTGGCGTAGTCCACCTGGACGGTGTCGGCGAGTTGGGCCTCCAGCCGCTCGGCGGGGCTGCGGTCGTAGCGCTCGACGTTCTTGGTGACCTCGAGGTCGAAGGCGTCGCTGCCCGCCCCCGAGCCGTAGCCGCACATGAAGATCCGGTCGCCCGGCTCCGCCTCGTCGAGGATGGCAGCGAGGCCGAGGAGGACGGCCGCGGAGTAGGTGTTGCCGATGCGGGGGGCGAGGAGGCCGGCGGCGGCCTGCTCCGGCGTGAAGCCGAGCTTGGCGGCGACCGCGGAGGGGAACTTGCCGTTCGGTTGGTGGAAGACGGCATAGTCGTAGTCCTTGGGCTTGGACTCCGCCACCTCCATGAGGCGCTCGCTCGCGGCCCGGACGTGGCGGAAGTAGGCGGGCTCGCCGGTGAAGCGCTCGCCGTGGCTGGGGTACTTCTGGCCCTCGCGGCGCCAGAAGTCGGGGGTGTCGGTGGTGAAGGAGACGGTGTGGCGTAGTTCAGCGAGGATGGACTTCCTGTCGCCGCCGATGAGGAGGGCCGCGGCGCCTGCGGAGGCGGAGTACTCGAGGGCGTTGCGGGGCGCTCCCTGGCTGGTGTCGGCGCCGACCGCGAGGACCGTCTTGCACATCCCCGACTGCACCATGCCCATCCCGGTCTGGACTGCGGCGGTGCCCGCCTTGCAGGCGAACTCGTAGTCCGCCATCGTGATGTAGGGCCCCGCATCCAGCGCGGCCTGCACGATGGTCCCGGTGGGCTTCACGGCGTAGGGGTGGCTCTCGCTCCCGACGTAGATGGCGCCGATGTCCTCCGAGGTGGTGCCCCACGCCGCGGCGGCGCGGCGCATGCACTGCCGGGAGGCCTCGACGCTGAGGGTGGCGACGTCCTCGTCGGGGGCGGGCACCGACTTCTCGAGGACGTTGAGGCTGCGGCCCATGTTGGCGTCGTCGCCCCAGACGCGGGCGATTTCACCCGCCTTGATGCGGTAGCGCGGGACGTACGCGCCGTAGCTGACGATTCCGACCGCCATGGGTGAAGTTTCGACCCCAGGGGTGGATTAAAAGGGTGGCGAAGGGAGGTTCGTCGGATGACGAAAAGCCGGGTTCAGGAGGGAAGAAGCACCCGCCCCGTCTGCAGTGCCACCTTTCCCTTCGCCGTCTCCACCACCAGCCGCCCCCGCTCGTCAATCCCCGCCGCGGTCCCCTTCACGGGCGACGGCCCCGCCTCTTCCACGGTGACCTTGCGCCCCTTGAGAAGGTCGCGGGTCCTGAAGGCGGCAACAATCTCGGCCTCATGCCCGTCCCGGACCTTCTCGACCCAGGACTCGACGGTCTCCAAGAGGAGCGCCTCGACGTCGGGGACGCAGGACTCACAGCCGAGTTCCTTCTCGAGCGTAGTGGCGACGGCGCGGAGGTCGGCGGGGAACTTCGTCGGGTCGCCGTTGACGTTGATGCCGATGCCGGCGACGAGAAAGTCAAGGTTTCCGCCTGTGGATTCTCCCTCGACGAGGATTCCGGCGACCTTGCGCTCCCCAATCCAGACGTCGTTGACCCACTTGAGGCGCGGCTCCGCCCCCGCCACTTCGAGGACGTCGGCGACCGCGTTGCCAAGCGCGAGGGTGAGGAGGTGCGGGTCCTTGACGCCCCGCAGGACGAGGGAGAGGTAGAGCCCGCCCTTCGGCGCGTGCCAGGCCCGGCCGTGGGTGCCGCGCCCCGCGGTCATCTCCTCCGCCACGACGACGGTGCCGTCGGCGGCACCTTGGCGGGCGAGGCGGCGGGCCTCGTCCATCGTGGAGGTGGCGCGGGGAAGACGGACGACCTCGCGGCTCATGCCCCCCGCCCCCGCGGCGGGACCTGGCAGAGCTCGATGAGGACGCCGCCGGTCTCCTTGGGGTGGACGAAGGCGATGAGCTTGCCCTCCGCCCCGACGCGGGGCTCCTCGTCGATGAGCTGGATCCCGAGCCGCTTGAGGCGGGTCAGTTCCTTCTTGAGGTCGTCCACCCGGAAGGCGATGTGGTGGATGCCGGGGCCTCGCTTGGCGAGGAACTTCCCGACCGGGGTGTCGGGTCCGAGGGCCTCGAGCGCCTCGACCGTGGTGGGGCCGCCGGCGACGGGGAAGAAGCGGGTCTTCACGCCCTGGTCGAGGAGGGTCTCGTCGTGCTCCGCCTTGATGCCGAGGAGCTTCTCGTAGATGCGAGTCGCGTCGTCGAGGGACTCCACGGCGACGGCAATCTGGTCCACGCCAAGGATGGCCACGGCGGGCCCGAGGTTGAACGGGTCCTTAACGGCGTCGCGAATCCGTCAGATATGGGCTTGGGCTGCCACGGCAGCCAAGGCTCCAAGCACAAGGACGAGCGACGGCAGGAACGGCGACACCGGGAGCCCGACGGCGACGGCTCCGACCAGCCCCATCGCCCCCGCGCCGGCCCAGCGGAACCGGCGGTAGGCGAGCCCCCGGAGCGGCAGAAGTGCCACGGCGACGATGGCGAGCCAGACCGCGGCGAGGGCGAGGCTCACGGCGACGATGGGATCCACGGCACCTCCACGTCGTAGGGGGAGAGGATGAAGCGCGGGCGCCGCAGGGGCTCCGCGGCGGCCGGAAGGTCGGGCGGGTCCCGGATGGGGGGCGGCGCCCTCCGCTCCAGGGGCGGAGGCGGGGCGGTCGGGAAAGCGGGTGATGGCGTTGGCTGGGGGTTGTTCATGGGACACGCACCTCAAAAAGCGGCCACGAAGCAGCCCGAGGGTGTCCTCAGGCGTGCTTCGTGGCGGGCGTTCCAGGCTTGCGCCCCCAACCACGCATGGGATTGGAGGCATAGCGCGGAACGCTCATGCAACCCTCCTGTAACCGCCCAGGTCCGTAAAGTTTTCGGCGGCCGTTGGCGGGAAGTGGGGAAAATGGACCGCCCTGGGCAGCGGCCGTCGCTACGGCACGTACGCCGGGTGCCTCTCCAGCGCCGCCTTGACGAGGGGGAGGATGGCGTCCCACGACGCCTCCGGCTTCTTGGAGACGGTGACGAAGTCGTTGAGGAAGAAGAGCGAGACCACGCCGGGGACCTCCATGAGCGCCTTGGCGACCGGGGAGTTGGCCTTCTCGATGGAGCCGATGATGCGGCTACCGTTGCAGAAGTTGGTCGGCGCCGTCACCTTGTACGCGTTGGGGTTGGGGGTGGGGTCGAAGCGGAGGCGGGCCACAGATTCCCGGAGGGAATCTGTGGCTTATGGAGGTTCCCGAGCGAAGCGAGGGAACCGAACATGGCCATGCAAGGGCGAAGGCGGCCCGGGTTGATGAGGCTTAGACCTCTCCCCCCGCCGCGTACTCCCCCCACTCCTCCCGCAGCACCCCGCAGACCTCCCCCAGCGTCGCGTACGCCTTGACGCAATCCAGGATGCGGGGGACGACGTTCTCCTTGGGGCTCTTCGCAGCCTTGCGGAGCGCCTCCAGTCCCGCCTTCACGGCCTTGGCGTCGCGTTCCTTGCGGACCTTCCTGAGTTTCGCGACCTGCGACCTCTCGGGTCCGTCGTCCACCTTGAGGATCTCCGGCTCCGGCTCGTCCTCGAGGGTGAAGTCGTTGACGCCGACCACGGTGCGCTCGCCGGATTCCACCTCGCGCTGGAAGCGGAACGCGGCGTCCTGGACCTGCCCCTGCACCCACCCCTTCTCGATGGCCTTGAGCATGCCCCCCATCTTGTCAATCTTGGCGATGAGCTCCGCGGCGTCCCTTTCGAGGTCGTTGGTGAGCCGCTCGATGGCATAGCTCCCGGCGACGGGGTCCACGGTGTTCGCGACCCCCGACTCGTGGGCGATGATCTGCTGCGTCCGGAGCGCGATGCCGGCCGACTTCTCGGTCGGGAGCCCGAGCGCCTCGTCGAGGGCGTTGGTGTGGAGCGACTGCGTCCCCCCGAGGACGGCCGCGAGCGCCTGGATGGCGGTGCGGACCACGTTGTTCTCCGGCTGCTGCGCGGTGAGGGTCGAGCCCGCGGTCTGGGTGTGGAACCTGAGCACCGCGGAGCGCGGGTCCTTGGCGTGGAAGCGCGCGGTCATGACCTTGTGCCACAACCGGCGCGCGGCGCGGTACTTGGCAATCTCCTCGAGGAAGTCGTTGTGGCCGTTGAAGAAGAAGGCGATGCGGGGGGCGACGTCGTCAATCTTGAGCCCCGCGGCGACGGCGGCCTCCAGGTAGGCGATGCCGTCGGCGAGGGTGAAGGCCAGCTCCTGCGCCGCGGTGGAGCCCGCCTCGCGGATGTGGTAGCCCGAGATGCTGATGGTGTTCCAGTTCGGCACCTCGCGCGCGCAGAAGGCGAAGGTGTCGGTGACGAGCCGCAGCGACGGGCCGGGCGGGGAGATGTAGGTGCCGCGCGCGATGTACTCCTTGAGGATGTCGTTCTGGATGGTGCCCTGCACCTTGTCCCGGGCCACTCCATGCTTGTCGGCCACGGCGAGGTACATGCAGAGGAGCACCGCCGCGGGGGCGTTGATGGTCATGCTGGTGGTGACCTCGCCGAGCGGGATGCCCTCGAAGAGGGTCTCCATGTCGCGCAGGCTATCGATGGCGACCCCCACCTTGCCGACTTCACCGAGGGCGCGCTCGTCGTCGGAGTCAAGGCCGATCTGGGTCGGGAGGTCGAAGGCGACGCTGAGGCCAGTCGAGCCCGACTTGAGGAGCATCTTGTAGCGGCGGTTCGACTCCTCCGGGGTGGAGAAGCCGGCGTACTGCCGCATCGTCCAGAGCCGGCCGCGGTACATCGTGGGCTGGACGCCGCGGGCGTAAGGTGCCTCGCCAGGGTAGCCGAGCGCCCGGTCGGGGTCGAAGCCGGCCAAGTCGTCGGGGGCGTAGAGGGGCTCGACGTCGCGGCCGGAGAAGGTGGAGAAATCCTTGCGGCGCTCGGGCGCCTTCCCGGTCGCTTCGCGGTAGGTGGACGCCTTCCACTCCTTCTTGCCCTTCCATGGCCCGGCCACGGCGCGGGGATGCCCCGGCTCGTTAGAAGGCTGCCGTCAGCGGTGTCGGATGGATTCGCCGGCCGAGCGCGCCCGCTCGATGACCTGCTGCCCGGCGGCCTTCGCCCTCTCCCCGGCGCGCGCGATGGCGTCCAGGGTCTTCTCGCGCTGGTCGGGGTCCTTAAGGGCGAAGCGCCAGACCAGGTAGCCGGCGCCGATGGCGGCAATCACGCCGAGCCCGATGTAGAACGGAGCCATGCTCCCCTCTTCGTCGGCCATGCCCAAGGATTGGCGCCTCCCCCCTTTACGCCTTCCGGCGACATTTCCGGTGCGTAACGACCGCGGCGAAACGGAGCCGCGACCATCCAGCGCGGGGGTGCAGGGGGCGGAGCCCCCTGCTAGACGCCTGAGTGCCGGACAAACGCGGTTCCGAGGCCGAAGGCCGAGGAACCCGTTTGTCCGGTCCTGGAATGGGGCGGACCGGGATCGAACCGGCGACATCCAGATCTTCAGTCTGGCACTCTCCCAGCTGAGTTACCGCCCCGGATGGCCTACGGTTCGCGGCGACGCCGGGGCCCTATTTGAATCTGGACCTTCGCCTCCGTCCCTCCCAGGAGCAAACGGTCAAGGCAAGCCGGGCGTTGGGGAGGGTCGTGGTCCAGGCACCGGCACCGGTCCGCACCGTCGTGCTGCGGGACTACTTCGGTCCGAGCGGGCGCCGCCTGGTGCCCCTCGTGGAGTGGCAGGGCGACCCGGAGAGCGGCCGCGGCATGGCGTACCGCGTCGGCAACCGCATCATCCGCGCCAACAACGCCATCTTCGCGGCGCTCACCGGGCTGCCGGGCCAGTTCCGGGACAACTGGCTGCTGATGCGCGACCCCTTGCAGCGCCGCCTCCTCGCCCGCTCCCTGGTGGACGACGCCCTTCTCACCAACCGCCGCCGCAAGGCGCTCTTCAGCATGCTGTTCTGGGGCGCCCTCATCGTCTGGTCGGTCGTCGGCTTCATCCTCCTCCTGGTGAACCGCTCCGCCCTGGTCACCTACCAGTCGGGCTACAGCCTCTTCCTCTACAGCCTCGCCACCAGCATCTTCCTTCCCACTCCGTTCGAGATCCTGCTTTCGAACGCCGTGAATGATCTCGGTGTCGCCGCCACCATCGCCATCGCCGCCGTCGCGAAGACGGCCGGCTCCTGGATCGTCCTCCTCATGGGGGACAAGGCCAACGCCGGGATGTCGAGCCTGCTCGAGAGGCACGCCACGCTCGCCAGGATGTTCAAGGCCCTTGAGCGCTTCGCCCAGAAGTACGGTTACTTCGCCATCTTCATCCTGTTCGCCATCCCGTTCATGACCGACACGGCGCCGCTCTTCATCCTCGCCGTCCTCCGGATGAAAAAACTGCCGTTCCTCGCCGTCACCTTCGCCGCCATCGTCGTGCGGAGCCTCCTCTACATCTACGCGTGGGACCTCATCACCGGGTGACCGCTCCCGGTTCACGCCGCCGTGACCTCGAACGGGATCTCGTCGAGGTAGACGTACGCGGTCTGCAGCCGGAACTCCAGGGCGTGCGGACCGGGCGCCACGAAGAGGATTCCGGGGACGCCCCATCCGCCTTCACCGTCGGGCACGGCGTCGTACGGCGTTGCCCCGGCTCCCTCGTGCGAGACCCAGACCTGGAAGCAGTCGGCGCGGCCGGCCCCGCAGGTGTTCTCGGT
>DATDQC010000266.1:0-3055 GCA_035292455.1 Thermoplasmatota archaeon | reverse complement strand
AGCCCGACTGGTGTTTCGAGGAGCACGTCGACCGGATGCTCGCCCACGGCGTCACCCGGGTCGAGGTCGGTCTCCAGTGCCTCGACGACGAGGTCCTCCGCTTCACCCACCGCGGCCACACTCTCCAGGACGGGCGCGACGCTCTCCGCATCGCCCGCGACGCCGGCCTCAAGGTGTGCGTCCACATGATGCCAGGACTGCCGCGCAAGCGGAGGCCCTCGGGGCCCGGCTGGGACACCGACGCCGAAGCCGACGTCGAGGACTTCCGGCGCCTCTTCGCCGAACCGGAGTGGCGGCCGGACATGCTCAAGATCTACCCCACACTCGTCGTCGAGGAGGGAGAGACGGGGCTCAAGGCGATGTGGCGGCGCGGCGAGTACGCGCCCCTCACGACGCAAGAGGCGGCCGCGGTCGTCGCGCGTGCCAAGGCCCATGTGCCCGAGTGGTGCCGCATCCAGCGCGTGGACCGCGACATCCCCACCACGCACGTCCTCGCCGGGGTGATGCAGAGCAACCTCCGCCAACTCGTCGAGGCGGAGCAGCGCCGGCTTGGACTCCCCGCCTGCCGCTGCATTCGCTGCCGCGAGGCGGGACGCCGATCCGGAGCGCCGGCCGAAACGCTCGAACTCCACCGGACCGAGTTCGCGGCAGGGGGCGGCACCGAGTGCTTCCTTTCCCTTGAGGACCCGGACCGCAACGCCTTGGTGGGCTACCTGCGCCTGCGCCGCGTCGGCCCCGACGCCCACCGGCCGGAGACCCGGGTGCCCGGCGGCGCCGCCATCGCCCGGGAGCTCAAGGTGCACGGCACCTCCCTGGCGGTGGGCGCCGAGGGGGGTGCCACCGGGGCCTTCCAGCACCGCGGCCACGGCTCGCGGCTCCTTTGGGAGGCGGAGCGCATCGCCTTCGAGGAGTGGGGATGCGGGCGCCTTCTCGTCATCGCCGGGCCGGGCGTCAAGCCCTACTACCGGAAGCGCCATTACCACGACGTGGGACCCTACGTGGGGAGGGACGGCGCGTGAGCTCCAGCATCTTCCACCTCGAGCCGTTCCGGCAGTTCCTGGTCCACGCCGTCGAGCTCAACCGGGTCCACGCCCCCGACGAACCGGTGCACGCCGTCATCCTCGCCCAGCAGGCGACCAAGGAGGCGGGCGGCGAACTCGGCGAGCCCGACCCCGCCACCTTGGAAGGGCGGGCCCTCGCCGCGCGGCGCGGCCTGGTCGCCCTGCACCACCAGTTCCCCGCTGGCGCCCCGGTGTGGGAGCAGGCCGCCTACCTGGTCCGGGGCTTCGCCGGGCTCGCCCCCTTCCCCGAAGCCAACGTGCGCACCGGCCTCGACCTGGTCGGGGAGCTCCTCCTCCACCACGGCCATGAGGTGATGCTCGAATCCGACGATACGGGTGCCCTCCGTGACGAGCTCTGGGGGCGCTTGGAGGCCACCTACCCGAACGGCATGGGGCGCCAGGACCTGCTGCGGCGCGACGACCTCCTGGGCTGGCTCGCCGACTGGTTCCGCCACCGCACCGCGGTGAGCGGGCGCGCCCGCCAGGCCTAAAGCCTCCCACCCTTCATGCCTGGGCGTTGGCCGCCTGCATCTTCTGCGCCATCGCCAACGGGGACGTGCCGTCCGCCAACCTCTTCGAGGACGGCCGCGTCTTCGCCTTCCTCGACATCAACCCCCTAGCACCGGGGCACACCCTCATCGTCCCCAAGAGGCACGCCGCCAAGGTCGAGGAGTGCGACGGCAAGGACCTCGCCGCCCTCCTGGAGACGGCGAAGCGGTTGCTGCCCATCCTGTGCCGCGAGACCGGCCACCCCGACGCCACCCTGGCGTTCAACAACGGGCCGGGCGCCGGCCAGGAGGTCGCCCACGTCCACCTCCACCTCGTGCCCCGCAAGAAGGGGGACGGCCACGGCCCCATCCACGCCCTCTTCCCGGACCGGCGCAAGGCGGACACTGAGGAGCTCCACGACCTCGCGGTGCGGGTGCAGAAGGCGCTTGAGGGAGGGCGCTAGCCTGCCCGCCTTCACCATCGCGGTCGAGGTGCGCTTCAACGACGTGGACGGCATGGGCCACGTCAACAACGCCCTCTACCTCACCTACCTCGAGCACTGCCGGATGCGCTTCTTCACCGAGGTCGCGGGCTCCAAGTCGGAGCGCGACTTCCCCTTCATCCTCGCCCACGCCGCCCTCGACTACAGGTCTCCCATGAAGCTCGGCGCCGCCCCCCAGGTCAGGATGTGGACGAGCCGCATCGGCGGCAAGTCGTGGGACTTCGACTACGAGATCAAGGACCGCAAGAACGGGACGGTGTACGCCACCGCGAAGACCGTCCAGGTGGCCTACGACTACAAACTGGAGAAGTCCACGGAGCTTGCGGGAAGCCTCAAGGCGTTCGTGAAGAGCCTGATGCCGTAGCCTAGAAGCGGTTTCAAAATGTCCAGGTGGCCTGCGGCGTTTTCCCGCCAGCCGGATGCAAGGAAGGAGGCCCGAGGGCGGGCTGGCGGCCCGCCGAGGGTCTCCTGACGACGCAGACGGCGGCGGGAAAACGCCCCGAAGGGCGCGCCGATGCATCCCCGCTGGCTTCGTCGGGCTTCCCTGGCCGTGCCTCTTGGCACGGCGGCGGGTCGCCCTCCTTTTCAGCTGGTCGCCTCGGCGCGCGCAGGCTCACCCGGAATTTTGAAACCGCTTCTAAACACGGCGACATTGAATCTTGCGCATAGCCCAGGGGGAGGCAGTAGGACAATGTGCAAGGACTTCTGACGCTGTGTTTAGCAATCTCTTTGCGCGCCGTGCCCCTCGCGGCGTCGATGGGTCTCGCCGCCGGCTCCCGCTGCCCCGCCTTCTCGCTCACCGCCGCAGTCTCGGGGCGCGAGGTCTCCCCGGCGGCCCTCAAGGGAAAGCGTGCCGTGCTCGTCCTGCACGGCGCCACGACCACCGACGCCGCCAAGGAGGTCGGCAAGGCGGTGCGCGCCAAGCACCCCGGCGCCGACGTCGTGGTCGCGAGCCTCGTCAACCTCCGCTCGATGGCGGGGATGTGGCGGAAGGTGGCCGAGG
>DATDQC010000265.1:0-4916 GCA_035292455.1 Thermoplasmatota archaeon | reverse complement strand
CTTGGCCTCGAACCTGTAGTCCCCGAGCCATGCGGTGTCGAAGCCGACCTTCCTCTGCCACTCCCCGAACTCTGCCACCCAGTCGTCGAACGTGGAGGGGAGGGAGGCGGTCTGGGCCATTGGATTCCCTTAGAACCGGGGACTTAAGAGGGGTTTGGTCGCCGGCCGTACACCTGCCACTCGGATGCAACGGGGAACTGGCGGAAAAGGCTTCATCCGACGGGGAACTCGCAAGGCCGTGGAGGACCGCGACCGGAGTTGGTTCTTGGTTTCCTCCCTCCTCGTGACGTGGTTCTCCAACCTCGCAGGATGCCTATTGCTTTCTCTCCTGACGCTCCTCAGCGAACCTCGGCTGGCGTGGCAGTTGCCCTTCCTCATCTGGGGCGGAAGCGGGTGGGCGGATCTGACTTTCCTTGGGGGGCATTTCTGGGTGATGCAACGGCTCCTTGGCAAGGTTCGGAGGCACCAGGCCGAGGGGAAACTCTTCCTGGACGTCGCCGGGCGGCTGCAACCTTCGGTGACGCTCAATGAAGCGGTGGGCCGTACGTTCGCGATATACCTGATTAGCGGAACGCTGTTTGCGGTTGGAATTTGGACAGGCAGGTTTTGGGCCCTGACAGGGGGGTTCGAAGGAGTGGGGTTCGGCCTCCTGCCTCTGCACGTTCTCGCGCCGCTTTCCACTTGCGCACCAGCTCCTCGTCCCCGATGACCCCGCGTTCGTTAGCATCGAGCAGTTGGCGGGCGGTTCTCTGTAGGACTTCCGGTGCCCTTCGGGCCTGCCTCCAAACGCGGAAGCGGTTGGCAGTCCGGCGCCCAAGCCACCCGGCAATCACGATGAGTGCGGTGCATATCACGAGGACATACAAGACGGGACTCCGAGGAGACGAGCGCTCGGCCTCCACGAGCCTCGGGGCGGCGCGCCACAGCCCCCAGGCCAATGCGGCGGCGACGGTGCCGGCTCCCGCGATGGCCAGGGATGGGAAACGCCGCTCCGCCGTGGATGGCTTAGATCGGTTGGAAGCACGCATGTTCAGGGCCAAAGCGCAGACGGCGGAAAGCGAAATCGCCAGCATCACCAGGATGAGGGCGCGTGCAGTTCCGACCGATACGACGCCGAAACTGATGGCGAACAGCGCGGAGCCCACGAGCAGACACAAAACGAGCAGAGGGAGCGGCCGCTTCGCCACGCGGCACGTTTCTCCTACTTCCCCTTGAACTGTGCCACCCGCTTGTCCACGTAGGCGGCGATGCCCTCTTTGGCGTCGCCGCTCGCGAAGAGCTTGGCCTGCAGCTCGCGCTCGATGGCGAGGCCGTACTCGAGGGGGACCTCGGTGCCGGACTGCACGCTGCGCTTGATGTGGCCGGCCGCCATGGCCGCCTTGTTGGGGGGGCAGAACTGCCCCGCCCAGTCCAGCACGTCGCGGCGGAAGTCGGCGGCGTTGCCGTCGAGGAGCTGGTTGATGATGCCCAACTCGCGCGCCTCCTCGAAGCTGACGTTGTTGCCGGTCACCATCATCTCGATGGCCTTGCTCTTGCCGGTGATGCGGGCGAGGCGCTGCGTCCCGCCGGTCCCGGCGAGGACGCCGAGGTTGATTTCGGGGAGGCCGGTCTTGCCGGCGTCACGCCGGGCGATGCGGATGTCGGCCGCCATGGCGATCTCGAGGCCGCCGCCAACCGCGTGGCCGTTCATCGCGGCGATGACCAGTTTCGGGGTCTGCTCCAGCCGGCTGAGGGTCTCGTTGGCGTGCAGGCAGAAGAAATACTTGTAGCCCGGAGTGACCTTGTTGAGCATCTGGATGCTGGCGCCGGCGGAGAAGAACTTCTCGCCCGCCCCCGTGAGGACGATGACGAACACGCCGTCGTCGAAGCGCGCCTTGAGGATGGCCTCGTCGAGGTCGCGCATCATCTCGTGGGTGTAGGTGTTGGGGCCGCCGGTCCCCAGCGGGATGGGCTTCCCGGCGGCGTCGGAGGCGAGCTCGATGACGGCGATGCCGTTGGGGGTGGTGCCGTAGCGGACGAGCCTGTTTTGCATCTCGATGAACTTGAGGGTGGTCGCGGCGGCCTGCATCGTCATCGGGCGGCCCAGCGACGGCCCTCTTTTGAAGGCTTGCGGCGGGTCTGCACCGGGCGTCGCCCTTAAGCAGGGGCTGCGGTGGCGACACCGTGGCCGGGAAGTGGGTCGCCGTGCTCCCCCTGGAGACGCTCCGGGACGGCGGCATGGCAGAGGTGGAGGCCGAGGGGCGACCGGTCCTCCTCGCCAGGCAAGGTGGCGAGGTGCACGCCTCCTCCGCCACCTGCCCGCACAAGTTCGGGCCCCTCGCGGACGGCGTCTTGGAGGGGACTCGGCTCACCTGCCCCATGCACGCCGCCACCTTCGACCTCACCACCGGCCGGTCGCTCCCGGGGCAGGAGTGGGCGGGCACCCTGCAGCTCTACCCGGTCCGCATCGTGGAGGGCGTGGTCGAGGTCCTCGTTCCCTGACGGACCGGCGGAGCCACAGATTTCGCAGATTCCACCGATTGCGTCGAGAGGGCATCTGCGTAACCTGTGCAATCCGTGGCCATCGCAGATCTCACAGTGACAGCAGCCGGCCGCCGTCCACGGCAAGCTGGACGCCGCGGATGAAGGAGGCCTCCGGGCTCGCCAGGAACGCGATGGCCTCGCCGATCTCCTCGGGGCGCCCCAGGCGGCCCTCGGGGGTGTTGGCGATCCAGCCGGCGCGGATCTCGTCGGGCTTCTTGCCCTGCCGCTTCGCGGTCGCCACGGCGAGCTCCTGGAGCCGCTCGGTGTCGGTGTAGCCGGGGAGGACGGAGTTGATGGTGACGCCTGGGGGAAGTTCCCGGCTCAGCGTCTTGGCCCACGAAGCCATGGCGGAGCGGACGATGCCGGAGACGCCGAGGCCGGGGATGGGCTCCTTCGCCCCCACGGAGAGGATGTTGACGATGCGGCCGTAGCCCGCCTCCTTCATCCCCGGCAGGAGGAGCTGCACGAGCCGGTGCGAGACGAGGAGGTGGGGGCCGAAGGCGTCGAGGATCTCCTTCTCGGTGGCGTTGAGGAGAGGGCCCGACGGCGGTCCGCCGGCGTTGTTGACCAGGATGTGGATGGGTCCCGCCTTCTTGAGGTGGGCCTTGACCTTCTCCGCCGTCCCCGCGACGTCGGCGAGGTCGGCGACGATGGCGTGGGTCTCGCTGGCCCCCGCGTTCATGAGGATTGGGCGGAGGTCCTGCAGCGGGCCCGGCTTGCGGGAGAGGAGCGTGATGGTGGCGCCCTTCGAGGCGAGGGCGATGGCGGCGGCGCGGCCGATGCCGGCCGAGGCGCCGCAGACGAGGGCGTGGCGGCCGGCGAGGGGCGGGGGCACGGACGCTGGGATGGAGTGGAGGTATGAACGGTTTGGCCCGTCTTGCGCCGCCGACGAATCCGCAGATTACGCAGATTCTGGTTTTCAGGGCGAGGCTCGGTGAGGGCAGCCGCAGATTTCGCGGATGACGCAGATTCTCTCCTGGCCGAATCTGTGAAATCTGCGTAATCTGCGGCTGCCCTTGCTGGGCGGCAACCGGAAACCGCCCCGCAACGGGAAAGGTTGTGAAAGGGTCTCTAGAGCGGGCGCCCGTCCAACAGGACGGCACGCACCGGACTGGCGTCGGCGTCCTCCAGGGGCAAGGGAAGCGCGATGAGCGTGTACAGCCCAGGCTTCACCTGGTCCAGCACCAGCCCTTCGAGGTTCATCATGCCGTGCTTGGCGAGCATCTGGTGGGCGGGGAGCCCCTTCGATTCGAACAGGTCGGTCGAGGGGGTGTCGAAGCCGACGAGGAGGGTCTTCATCGCCCCCAGGCGGTCGAGGAGTTCCGGCTCGGGCGCCGCGAAGTCGTTGTTCCAACTGTTGGGGTCGGGGAACGTGCCGGTCTTCAGGAGGATGCGCGGCGCCACGGGCTGCTGCTTCAGGTCCTCCCAGCCGAAGCGCTCCCCGCGGGTGGCGCGCACCTCGATGACCTGGCACGGCCCGTAGTAGGGCTCCAACGGCAGGCTCGCGACGTCGGCGCCGCCCAGTTTGTAGTGCTGCGGCGAGTCGGTGTGCGCCCCGACGTGGTAGGTGGTGTGCATGTCCCCAAGATCGATGTCGGCTCCCTTGGAGAGCCGGGACGTCTTGTGGGACTTGTAGGGGACGTCGCCGGGCCAGACGCCAATCTTCGGCGAGATGCAGGGGGAGATGTCGATGATGCGGGCGTCGGAGGGCTGCCCTGGCGAGCCGGGGAGGCCTGCCCTGCGCGCGTCGGCAGCCGCGGTGGACTGTGCGCGGTGCCAGGCTCCCTCTTTCATCTCAACGCTCCACGCGGGGCAGGTTGGCCACCACCTTAAGCTCCACCGCGATGGGCCCCGGCAGCGCCTCGACCTCCACGGTGGTGCGCGCCGGCTGGAACTTGCCGAACGTTTCGTTGTAGACCTCGTTGAACTTCGGGAAGTCGTTCTTCATGTCGATGAGGAAGACCGAGACGTCGAAGACGTCCGCCAGGCCCGCCCCCGACTCCTTGAGGATGGCCTCGATGTTCTTGATGCACTGCCGGGTCTGCGCCTTGACGTCGTACCGCAGCGGCTTCTCCTTGGCGTCGCGCACGGGGCCGCCGGGGATCCTGTCGTAGCCGGGGACGCGCGGGCCGATGCCGGCCAAAAACAGCAGGTCGCCGACGCGACGGGCGTGGGCGTACTTGGCGAGCGGCTTGGGGGCCTTCGAAGTGGCGATGACGCCGGACGACGCATCCGCAGATTTCGCAGATGACGCAGATTTCCTCCCCGACCCTGCGGCCCCAATCTGCGAAATCTGCGTAATCTGCGGATTCGTCGACGGTGACGATGGATCGGGCGAATCCTCAAGCAACGGCGAACCACCGCGCGGACCCGCCTCGGCCATCGGCTTCCCG
>DATDQC010000264.1:0-2317 GCA_035292455.1 Thermoplasmatota archaeon | reverse complement strand
CGACGACGAGTTCGCCCTCCTCGGGGAAGGGGTTGAGTTTTGCCACGCAGCGCGCACAGGAGTCCGGCATATCAGGGTTGGGGCGGGACGGACGGGACCGACACGGAGGAACGCGGGATGGAGGAGGCCGTTGCGTCAAGGCCGATAGACGCTGGACCGTGGACCGAACCGGGTGAAGAGGACGACGCCGTCTTGGGCCTCGAAGACCGCGCGGTACTGGCCGACGCGCAACCGGTACGTCCGCGGCGCGCCTTCCAACCGCTTCACGTCGAGGCCGGGCCGTGCCTGGCAGGGATTCTCCCCCATCCGGGAGATGGCATCACCAAACCGTCGCCGAAGGGGCCGCGGCAGGTCGCCAAAGTCACGCTCAGCGCGCCCCGTAAACTGGATCCGCCATGTCATCCCGTCACAGTTTGAAGCGCTTCTTCACATCGTCCCAACCCACGCGGGGCTCGTCGCGCACCTGCTGGAGATGCCACTCGATGAACTTCGCCGGAGGGACTTCGTCCATGAGCTCCCGGAGGACGTCGTCGTAGGTCATGCCGCCCATCTTGTAGGCCCGCAGCTCGCGCAGCGTCGAAGGCTTGACGGAGAGGGAAGTGAAACCAGTTCCAGGCATGAAAGGCATTATGTTCATGCCTATCTTAAGAGTGCGCTTCAGAGGGCGAAGCGCACCCCCCGTAGCCAGCGACTCGAGCCCACGCCTACGAGGCCCCAGATTACACAGATTTCACAGATGACGGACTTCGCGGGAATCTGCGAATTCTGTGAACTCTACGGCTCGGAGGGCGGGGGGCGGCCCGCTCACTCGAACCGCGCCGTGACCTCGCCCTTGAAGCGCCCCTCGCCGCCGGTGGGCTGGACGAGGGTGGCGCCGCACACCTGGCAATTGACCTTGGTGGCGGGGTGGTCGAAGACGATCTGCTCGTTGGCGCAGTCGGCGCACTTGACCTTGGCGAACTTGGCGCGAACACGGACCATCAGCCCTTCACCTCGATCAAGTCGAACTTCTTGGCGCGGAACGCGGTCGGCTGGTGGGCCTTGCCGCACTTCTTGCAGACGTACTTCAGGAACACCTTCTTGGTGGGCTTCTCGCGCCCCTCGGGCTTGGGGCGGGGGAACCCGGTGTAGCCGCTGGTGACCTTCCTAAACCGCCGCTGGCCCCAGGAGTGCTCGCTCGCCCTGCGTTTCTTGACGCGCTCGACGTCGTGGTCGGTGTGCTTCTTGCACTTGCCGGGGCAGTAGCGCTGGATGGTGCGTGGCATCTTCATGATGGCATCAACTCGCCCGCCGGCCCCCCGCGGCGGGCACCAATCCCGTGCGTCCGGTCCTACGGATCCGGCGGCGGGGTGAGTGAGGGGGGCTAAGGGTCGCGACAAGGAGGGGGTAGATAAGGGGTGCGGGCGGTTGGTTCGGTTCAACGGGCCCCCGTCTCCTGGTTTTTAGGCGGATTGGATCTGTTACTTCTGATGCTGGAGAAGCATTTCTAAAAAATCCTGAAGCTTGTTCAGGAGTTCGGGGACCCGATAGGCAATCCAATCAAGGTCGCGGAGCGCACCGACAGCACGGCGAAGTGCAGCCCAAGCAATGTACCAGAAGGGTAGTGGGTGATTTCTTGCAGATGGACGTTCCTAGTGGTCCCTCGCATCGTCAAACGGCCTTCCCCTCTTCGGGATCACCGTCGCCTTCGCCAGTTTCACCAGTTCTGGCGAAAGCTCCTTCTCCTTCCCCTCCGCGATCAACTGCTGCGCGAAGGCCAGCACGGCGTCGGAGTTGGACTCGACTCGGTACTCGTCGCGGATTTTGGTGAACTTCGCCGTGAGGAGCTTGTCCTGCGCCGCGGTGAGGAACCGCCGCAGAGTGTGGCTGGAGATGCGGCGCCGCTCGGTCTGCTCGCGGGTGTAGGTTTCCCGCAGGCCGTGCTTGCCGTAGTACGCCTTGGCGAGCTCCTCGGCGGAGGGCTCCTGGGGCCGGAACGGCGGGTCGGGCGCCAACGGGGCTGCCGAGGGGCCGCCGCTATTTGTCGCTGGCGCCTTCCTGGACCATGGCGGCCTTCGCCCGCTTCACCAGGAGGTTGGCGATGCTCTTGGGGACCGTGGCGACGTCGCCCGCCTTGAGGAGGTAGGTCTGCATGTCGGGGCCGACGAAGGGGGGGATGTCCCCGAGGGCGCGGATGGTGACGAGGTCGGCGCCCCCCGCGACGTCGGAGGGGACGCGGGGCGGGGCGGCGGCCGGCGCGGGGGCGACGGGGGCTGCCGGCGCGGCGTGGACCGCTGCCGGTCCCATGGCGGCGGGGCGCGAGGCGGCGGCGTGGGGG
>DATDQC010000263.1:0-5023 GCA_035292455.1 Thermoplasmatota archaeon | reverse complement strand
GACCTTGCGGCCGGCGGAGAGTTGCCTTTCAAGCTGCTCCGCGACCGGGATTTCGCGCGCCATCGGGGACGGCGACCCTGAGGGGGGATATGAGGGTGGTGGCGGGACCATGCCCTTCAGGTGGCGCGCGGGAAGAAGGGGGAGGAGAAGTGGGGTACGCAGGGTCCAGACGCCGGCTAGGCGCCCCGGAATCAGCCCAGCTCGGCGTCGGCACCCAGGGTGGACGGCCCGCCGTTGTCGTCCGCGTAGTTGAGGCGGCACTTCTTGAGGGCGTAGAGGTCACAGTACTCGGCCCACTGCGTGCAGGTGTACGTAATCTCGGTCACAGGATAGGTTCCGTCGGGCTGGTCCGGCGAGCAGTGCTCGCTGTACTGGTTGCAGCCCGGCTCCACGACCTCTTGGCATTCGTTGCGCTCGGCCTCTGCGCCGGGGGCGAGGGCGAAGGCGGCCAGCATCAGGGCGCCTCCGACAATCAGGGTGGTTGGTTTCATGTGGGGTTCCTCCAGATGCCCGCCGAAGCGGGCGGTCCCAACACCCGGGCCACCGGCTAAAGGCGATTGGCAGAACTTTTGCGAACCGCGCGGGCCGCCGTTGCCGATGAGCCGGCGGTCCACGGCGTCGCGCTAGTCCATGATGAGGTAGGGGGACGGCTCCGAGGCGTCGAACGCGACGCTGCCCTGCTCCTCGAGCGTGAGGAGGTCGTGCGCCGTGACCCCAAGCGGGCTCACCGCGTAGACGCTCACCGGTCCCGTCTCGGGGTAGCCGAGGAAGTAGCTGCGCTCGATCTCGGCCGAGTAGGCGTTGGATTGGGCCAGGAGGGCGTCCTGGTCCACCTCGCCCCGGAGCCGCAGCTCGAGGTTCTCGCGGTCCACCTCGACGAGGCGGAGGCCGATGTGCTGCTCGTTGACCCACACGCTCTGGCCGTCCCCGGAGGTCTCGTAGTTGCGGTGGGTCGAGAGCGGCACGGCGAGGGTGCCGACCTCGGACCAGTAGGTGAAGGCCTTGTGCTCCTGCGTCGCCGAGCTCCACGACCAGCCGCCGGCCGGCGCGAGGTCGAGGACGTCGGCGCGCTCGGGGTCGGAGGGGTCGGAGACGTCGAACAGGCTGACTTGGACGCGGTTCCAGTCGAGCCCCTGCCCGTCCTCGCGCGGCCCGATGCCGATGGTGAGGAGGGCGTCGTCGTCCAGGGGGTGGAGGTAGGTCGAGACGCCGGGAATCTCGAGTTCCCCGAGGATCTCCGGCACGGCGCCGCCGAGGTCGATGACCCACAGCGGGTCCATCTGCCGGAAGGTGACGAGGTAGGCGCGGTCCTCGGTGAAGCGGGCGCTCCAGATGCGCTCGCCGGGCGCGATGCCGCCCACGATGCCGCGCGGCACCAAGGTGCCGAGCACCGCCTCGAAGACCGCGACGTGGCTCATCATCGGCTCGGGGGCCTCCAGCCACCAGCGCCCCCAGGTGCCGGTGGTGGTGGCGACCCGCAGCTCGTCGCCCTCGACGTCGAGGCTGAAGGAGTCGAGGACGGTGCCAAGGACGCGGCCGCTGGCGCGCGGCGTCACCTCGAGGCCGTCGAGGTCGAACCACTGCAGGTCGGTGGCCTCCTCGAGGCCGGGCTCGGCCCAGTACCACCAGGAGTCCTGGCTGGGGGCGGCGAGCACCAGGGTGTCGCCGGAGGCGTAGACGACGGGGCTTCCGCCCATGACCTCTGTGGCGGAGCTCTCGAGCGTCCGGCCCGCGAGGTCGAGGGCGAGGATGGTGCTGAAGCCGCGCCCGGTCGAGCCGGGGGTGATGAGGACGTTCTCGCAGTCTCCCTCGCCCACCGGCTCCGGCAGGACGAGCCGGCCGTAGGAGTGGAGCATCACGGGGAGGTGGTCTTCGAGATCAAGGCCTTCGATGGCCTGCCGGTTCTCGGCGTCCGCGCGCCGCGCCACGTCCTCGCGGATGCGCTCCTGGCCCTCGGCGGGGATCCGGTCGTACTCCTCCCAGGTGAGGCCGTGGCGCTTGAGGTCCTCCTCGTCGGGGTAGGCCCAGGTCTGCAGGCCGAGGTCCTGCTCGTAGCGGTGGACGATGACGTAGGCGGTGCCGTCCACCAGGCGCGCCCCCGCCGGCTGTCCTTCGATCCAGGTCTCCTCCTCGATGCGGGGCGAATCGCGGTCTTGGAGCGAGAGGACGACGATGCGGGTCATGCCCCACGCGGTCCGCTCGCGGGTGCCGTCGTCGAGGAGGATGAGCCCGTTCGACTCGGCCGACTGGCCGGGGAGGATGACGAGGAGGCGGTCGTCGTCGGGGTCGTCGGGGTCGCGGCTCTCAAGGAGGATCTGGCCTCCCCAGGTGGGGCCGAACTCCATCTCCCCGTAGGGCTCGACGTCGCCGACGTTCGCGCTGTGGAGGATGTGGAGCGTCCCGCCGGAGAGGACGTAGGTCCATTCGCCGTCGGTCTTGACGAGGTCGGCCTCGTCGGCCGCGGCCTCCTGGTTGTTGGTGCCGGTGACCTGGGCTCCGGACGCCGAAGCGTCTTCCATGGCGGCCATCGGAGGGGAGGTCCCCGTGCTGCCGGCCGCCATCGCGACGTCCCCTCCCAGTCCCCAGTATCCGCCCCAACCGTTCTTGGCGCTCTGCTCAAGGTAGACGCGCGACTGGTCGAGGGCGTTGCGGTTGAGGTCCTCAAGGAGGTCGGCGCAACTGTCCACCGTGACTGGAGTGGGGTCGCCACGCTCCGCGGGCTGGAAGGCGAAGAGGCCGAGATGGGTCACGCCACCGTCGCCGGTCATGCAGCCGGCGAACGGAAGAAGGGCAAGGGTCACGGCGAGGGTGCGCCAAGCGTCCATGGGGTAAGGACGGCGGCCCGGAAACATAAGGGGGTGTTCCTGGTTGGGGATTCACCGAACGGACTCCAGGAGGGGGCCTGGTTCGGCGTTCAGAAGTAGTTCTCGCTCGAGACCCCGAGAGCCTTGCGGCATCTTCCGCAGGCGTAGAGCCAACGGTCGCTGACGCGCCAGAAACCCTTGTGGATTCTCCGCTTCCAGACCTCGTCGAGGCCCTTGCCGCAGTGGGGGCAGAGGATAGACTGCCCCTCCGGGGCGGGGACGAGCCTCACGACCGCACCGCCTGCGCGATGTCGGCGAGGAGGTCCTCGGCGTCCTCGATGCCCACCGAGATGCGCACCAGGCCGTCCGTGATGCCCTCCGCCCGGCGCTCGGCGGCCGAGGCGTAGGCGTGGCTGGTCTCGCGGGGAAGCGACACCAGCGACTCGACGCCCCCCAGGCTCGCGGCGGGTGTCACGAGCCTGACGCGGCGGCGGAACGCCTTGGCCCGCTCCAGGCTTCCGAGGTCGAGGGTGAGCATCCCACCGAAGCCGCCCGAGAGCATCCGTTTCGCGACCTTGTGGTCGGGGTGCGAGGAGAGGCCGGGGTGGTGCACGGCGCGCACCCCGCGCATCCCTTGGCACGCCTTGGCCAGGGCAAGGGAGTTGCGGCTTTGGCGCTCCATGCGGACCGGGAGGGTCTTCATGCCCCGGCCGAGGAGGTAGGCGGCGTGCGGGTCGAGGGCGGGCCCCCACTCCCGGCGCACCTTCCAGAGCGTGTCGCGGAGCTTGGAGCCCGTGGGCCACGAGAGGGCGCCGGCGATGAGGTCGGCGTGGCCGCCGAGGTACTTGGTGCCGGAGTGCATGGCGAGGTCGGCGCCCCGCGCGAGAGGTCTCTGCAGCACGGGGCTGGCGAAGGTGGCGTCCACCGTGAGGAGGGCCCCGGCGTCGTGCGCGGCGTCGGCCCAGGCGCCCACGTCGGCGACCCGGAGGAGGGGGTTGGTGACGGCCTCCATCCAGACGAGTCGGGTGCCTTTGGGGATGCGGCCGCACTCGACGGCGCCGAGCGGATGGACCTTGACGCCCCAGCGCGTGAGGTGGTCGCGGAAGTAGGAGGCGGTGCCGCCGTAGACCCCCTGCTGGACGGCGAGGGTGGCGCCCGGCCGCAGCAGGCCCATGCAGGCGGTCATGGTGGCGCCCATGCCGGAGGAGAAGAGGAGCGACCCCGCGGCTCCTTCCAGGGCGGCGAGCTTGGCCTCCACCGCCTCGACGCTCGGGTTGGTGTAGCGGCTGTAGATGTGGGTGGACGGGCTTCCGTCGGCGAGTTCGGGGTACCGGAAGGTGCTCGAGAGGTGGATGGGGGTGTTGACGGCGCCCGTCTTGGGGTCGGCGCCCTCGCCGGCGTGGACCGCGGTGGTGGAGGGGCCGTGGTGGGCGGGGCGCGCCTTGGCCATGCGGCCCGAGCCGCGCCGCTCCTTAAAGACAGAGACCGGAAGCGGTTTCCGTCAACCTGCGGGTGCGGGGGCATGGACATCGGCGTGCTGGCCGACGTGGCCACCGCGGTTGCCGTCGTGGCGGCTGTGGCGTTCGGCATCGCCCAGTTCCGGCAGCAGGACCGCAACCGGCGGGAGGCGGCCGCCATCGACTTCGTGCGCGCCTTCCAGACGCCGGAGTTCCGCCGCGCCTGGACGCAGGTCCTTGACCTCCCGGAGGACGCGGACCCCCAGGAGATCCAGCGCCGCCCGGAGATTCGCGACGCGGCCCACGCGGTGGACATCGCGATGGAGAGCTGGGGCCTTCTGGTCTTCAAGGACGTCGTGGACCTCCACTCGGTGGACCACCTTGCGGGCGGCTCGGTGCGGCAGGCGTGGCGGCGCCTGCGGCGGTTCGCCGAGGAGGAGCGGCGGCGGCGCGGCGAGCCGAGCTACGCCGAGTGGTTCCAGTGGCTCGCCGAGCGCATGGAGGAGGACCCGGCGCCCGGCAAGTCCGAGGGGGCGCACGTCGCCTTCCGCCGGTGGCGGCGCGGGTGATGCGCGTCAGGCGAGTGCCACCCGGGCTGTGAGGATTGGACCTCAGCGGTCGTAGACGCGGCTCCGGTGCCCGAAGAAGAGGAAGCGGACCTCGGCGCCCTCCACCACGAAAGATTCCGCGGTAGGTCCCGATGCGGACGGCCCGGCTCTTCGGTCGGCCCTCCAGCACCCTCAGGTCGCAGCCGGGGCGGGG
>DATDQC010000262.1:0-2322 GCA_035292455.1 Thermoplasmatota archaeon | reverse complement strand
GTCCTCCATCGATGTGCGCGCCGGGGCCGACATGGACGCCGTTGTCGAGCGCGGCGTCCTGGATGCGTGCCTGGGGCCCGACGACGACGTTGGAGCCCAGGGTGCAGTTCTGCAGGAACGCGAGCGGGCCGATGCGGACGTGGTTGCGAAGCGCGGTGCCTGGGTTGAGGACGGCGCCGGGGCCGATGTCGCAGTGGCGGCCGATGGAGACGGGACCGGTCACCACGCAGCCGGCGCGCACCAGGCTCCCCTCGCCCACGTGGACGGCGCCGGAGAGCACGGCCCCCGCCTCCACGCGTCCTTCGACGGACGGCAGGAGCCGTTCAAGGAGCAGGGCGTTCAGGCGCAGGAGGTCGCTCACCTCGACGAGGTCGATGTACTCGTGGGCGGCGGCGCGAAGCGGGGTCCACGGCCCGTTGGAAGCAAGGTCGGTGCGGATGGCGTCACGCAGGCGGTGGTTGCCGCCCTGCAGGGCCTCGAGGATGCGGCGCGGCAGCCGGTAGGCGCCACCCGAGGGCAGCCCGTCGTGCCCCTCCTCCGGGCCCAGCAGGTCGACGACCTTGCCCGCTTCAAGCACCGTGACGCCGTGGCGGGATGAGGCGAGACCCTCGGCCTGTAGGAGGGTGGGACCGGCAGCGGCGAGCAGCCGGGCGATGAGGTCGCGGTGGTACCAGGCGTCGGCGGGAAGGAGAAGGAACTCGCGGTCGGTGACCAGGTGGGCCGCCTGCTGAAGGGCGTGCCCAGAGCCGAGCTGGCGTTCCTGCTGGACGTACGTAATCTTGAGGCCGAAGCGGACCCCATCGCCGGCGTAGGCACGGATGCGGCCGTGGCCGTGCCCGACCACCAGGATCACCTCGGCGACACCGAGCGCACCAAGGTCCTCAAGGAGGCTGTGGAGGAGCGGCCGGCCGGCGACGTTCAGCATGCTCTTGGGGCGGTCCCCGGTGAGGGGTCGAAGGCGCGTCCCTTGGCCAGCTGCGAGAACCACGACCTGCATGGGGGGCACCTTCCACCGGAAGTGGTGCTTAAGAGGGTTGTTGGCCCTCCTGGCGGGTCCCCAAGTATATAAAAAGACGGGGCGTTTGTATCCCCTACAGGCGAAGCATGTCCCACGACCCCAACCTGACGAAGCGCAACCTGTTCGTCATTCCCGCGGCACTCCTCATCTTCTACAGCCTTCTGACCATCGTCTACGCCGAAGGCATCCGCGACGCCTCCGCCACGACCTGCCCCGACTCCGGAGAGGTCTCCATGAGCGGCGTTTGCTACACGGTGTGGAAGTTGGCCATGGTCCCGATGGTTCTCGGCCTTGTCCTTCTTGTGGTCGGCCTGGCCGTCTTCCGCGACCGGCCGCGTTCCGTCGAGGCGTGCCTCTACCCGGGGACCGGTGTGCACACCACGCTCGCCATCCTGGTGAGCTGGGTCGCCATCACCCTGCTCGCGGTGCTCGTCTTGCAGTTTCGGGAGGGGCTCGATGACGTGGTCTACACCCTCACCATGGACGGCAAGGAGTACCAGTTGGTCTTCCTGCTCGAGATCCTCCTCCTCATCGAGCTGCTGGCCGCCGTTCCCTTTGCCGGGCTCCTGATGCAGCAGTCGCGCATGAGGCGCCGGCTCTTCCGGCTCCTCGACGTCGACGACGAGCAGGCCCACGAGGCGCCCGCCCTGCGGCTCACCCAGGCTGGCCGGCCGCACCCCGGCCTGAAGCCCGCCCCCTTGCGCGACGTCTCGGGATCCGAGGGCTCGTTCGTCAACCTGGAAGAGGAACCGTAGAGCCTCAGGCGGACCGCCCGTCGCCGGCCTTGTCCTTGGCCCGCGCGTAGTCGTCGGCGAGGCGCTCGATGTCCCCTTCGTCGCAGTGCCCGAGCTGGAGCTCGACCACCACGAGCGGCTCGCTGCCGGTGTTGGCGATGCGGTGCACCTCGCCGGAGCCCACCACGACGGTGCGGCCGGGAAGGAGGGCGCGGGGGGGCTTCGGGCCCTGGTCCTCGCCACGCCCCGCAATCACGCGCCACACTTCCTGGCGGTGGCGGTGGCGCTGCAGGCTCATGCGGGCCCCCGGCCGGATGACCATGCACTTGAGGGTAGCTTCCTCGCTCCTGAACCAGTCCACCCAGAGGCCCCAGGGCCGCTCCTCGATGCGGTCGGAGGCAAACAGGCCAAGCGCCTGCAGCGCCTCGCGCGCACCGTCCATGGGGGCACCCAAGGCGGGCGGGCTATGAAAGCTGCGCTCGGTTAGAGGCGCCGCATCCAAGGCGACGAGTCCTGGATGCGCTCGAACCGCTCGTGCGAGATGAGTTCCGCCGTCAGGATGGGCCAGTA
>DATDQC010000261.1:0-3603 GCA_035292455.1 Thermoplasmatota archaeon | reverse complement strand
GTCGGCTGGGTCACCTCAAGCCAGAACGTCGTCTGGACGGGTCGGAAGTCGCCCGCCGCCTCGAAGGTGTAGGTCCATTCCATGACGCTTCCTTCCCCCGCGTCGGCAACCGGGCGCATCCCGAACGGGATGCTCTCCTGCTCCTCGACAGGTTCAACGTCGAGGGTGTCCCCCTGGAAGAACAGGGTGTTGTCCGCCGCCGCCACCGGGGCCGCCAGGAGCGCGGCCACCGCCCACAAGGTGCGCATGGCCCCACGACCTTGCGGCCCGCTATTTGAGGAACCTAGGCGTGTCCGCGAACTTCAGTCCGGCAGGATGGGGTAGTCCCGCCACACCAGCACCGCGAGGACCAGGAAGAGGAGCCAGAAGATGACCGCGGAGCCGGCAACCACGACGGCGACCGCGTCCCAGCGCCGGCGCCACGGGAAGTCGAGCCGCTTGTAGTAGGCGTGGCTCTTCCAGAACATCCAGCCGCCGAGGGCAAGGAGCGCGGCCCCCACGACGAGCGCCGTGCGTCCGGAGTAGGCACGGCCGAAGACCGCGACGTAGAGCTGCGTGAAGGAGGCGACCATGACGAGGGCGCCCACCCACTCCCCGACCAGGAAGCCCTGCGCCGCGGTGTAGGTCGCCACCGTCTCCTCCGAGACCGGCTGGCCGAGGCGGGACTTCTGGGCGAGGGGGCGGCCGTCGCCGTCGCGGGCCGTCACGGCCGCACCACCACCAGGCCAGGGACTTCCGAAAACGCGCCGTCGAGCGCGACGAGAGGCTCTCCGAGTTGGAGCGCGGTGGCCGCCACCTGGAGGTCGTTCCACCCCAGCCGGCGCCCCGACTCCAGAAGGGCAGCCTGGAGGTCCACGGCCCGCTCCACGATGGCCCCGTCGAGGGGCACGAGCGAGGCGCCCCGCGCAAGCTGCGCCGCGGCACGCTGGCGGGCGGTCCCCACCTTGACGGAGAGGAACTCGATCCAGGCGATGGCGGGGACGCGGATGGCGCCCCCCTCAAGCCTGCGCTGCAGCGCGACGGCCGCCTTGTCGCCGCGTTCGAGGGCAATGAGGTAGGAGGTGTCGAGGACGGCCATCAGGCGCCCTTCCGGCGCCGGGCCAGCCGGTCGTCGCGCTCCGCCGAGGCCGCGTCGATGGCGCGGCGGCGGCGCTCCTCCCCCTTGACCTCGCTTGCCGATGCGGCGCCGGCCATCTCCATGAGGGACCCCTTGGGGAAGGCGCGCACGACGACGTCGCTGAAGGACTCCCCCGTCCGCTTGCTGGCCTTGAGGCGGGCGTAGGCGTCGTCGGAGAGTTGGACGACCTTGCTCATGCTATACAGGCTATACGTATTGGTCGTATATGCCAATTGCGGTTGGGCGGTCGTCTCCCGTGAGGGAAGCCGCAGATTACGCAGATTTTGGGCTTGACGGTAATCTGCGTAATCTGCGGTTGCCCTTACGAGCAGGCGGGAACAGCGTTGCCCAATCGAGAATCCTATGGGCTTGCCCGCCCCGGCGTCCTCGGATAGGGAAGCATGTCCCGGATGTGCTCCTGACCTGTGAACCAGCGCAGCAGGCGCTCGATGCCGAGGCCGAAGCCGGAGTGGGGGACGGAGCCGTAGCGGCGGAGGTCGAAGTACCACTCGTAGGGTCCAAGCACAGGTTCAATCAGGAATTTCTCGATGAAAGTCTGCCGCCATACTTTGTCCGGGGCGCCGCTGATTCGAGAAAGCGACGCAATAGTATTTCCCGATAGCATCAAAAGCCACGTGGACTCGTCATCACTAAGCAGCAGCTGGTCGTTGTGACCAGAAAGCGCCCAGAACTCCCGCAATGTTGCCTCGACTTTACTCTGAGGAAGAGATGACAACCACTTCATTGGGTCAGTTGGCGCTGCGTTGTGTAGTGCGCTTGCATGTGGCCATCTTGAAATCTGGCCAGCGGCGTTTTCAGCGAGTTGAACCCATTGCAATAGCCAGAGTCGCCGCGTCATACTCTCCGCATCCTCGCTCCTCTGACTTCCCCCAATAATCTCCCCGAACCCATCCGGCGCCAGCATGTCCGAGCATAGCACCCGGTCCGTACCAGGCTTCTCCGCCATGTAGAACGCCTTGATCTTCGCCGGCCAGTCGCAGATGAAGATGGGGCTCGTCTTGCCTTCCGTGAGCGCCTTCTCGTGCGGGACCCCGAAGTCCTCGCCGTGCTCGATCTTGAAGCCCTGCCGCTGCAATCCCTTGATGGCCGCGGAGTAGTCCATGCGCTCGAAGGGCGCCTTCACCGCGAGGAGCCGCTTCGGGTCCTGCCCGAGCAGTTTGAGGTCCACCTCGCACTCCTTGGCGATGGTGTGCGCGAGGTAGGTGACCAGTTTCTCCTGGTGCTTGCGGTTCTCCTCGGCGTCCCACCACGCCGCCTCCGCCTCGAGGTGATGAAACTCGGTGAGGTGCTTCGTCGTGCGGCTCTTCTCGGCGCGGAAACTCGGCGTGATGCAGTACACCTTGGGGAGGCCGAAGATCATCCCTTCGAGGTACATCTGGGCCGACTGCGAGAGGTAGGCGGTCTGCCCGAAGTAGTCGAAGGTGAAAAGGGTCGAGCCTCCCTCGCACGCGTTGGTGGTGATGACGGAGGGGTCCACCTCGGTGAACCCCTCGCCGTCGTAGAAGTCCCGGATGGCCTTGTAGAGGCGGTGCTTGATGCGGAAGATGGCGGAGAGCTCCGTGGAGCGCAGCCAGAGGTGGCGCTTGTCGAGCTCGAACTCCGTGCCCTGCTCGCCGCGGAGGGGGAAGTCGCCGCTTGCGGCGCCGCCGGGTTCATGGAGCCGGAACTTCGTCACCTTGACCTCGAAGCCGCCGGGGGCCCGGGCGTCGGCCACCACGTCGCCGTCGAGCTCCCCGACGCTTGCCTCAAGCTTGGCGCGCAAGGCCTGCTGCAGGGACTCCTCGTCCTTCACGACCCCACCCTTCACCGTGCACTGCACGGTGCCTGTGCCGTCCCGCAGGACCACGAAGGCAAGCTTGCCCCCGCTCGCCCGTTGGCGGTGCACCCAGCCCCGGAGGCGGACCGCCTGACCGGTCTTCCTCCCGGCAAGGATGTCCGCGACGGTGTCGAAGGGCTTCTCCCCTGCCACGCAGCGCCCAAGCCCACCCGCGTTAAAAGCGGTCGGGGGCGCCTCCTGGAACCGAAACGGTGGGGCTTTCTATCCCCCGGAACTGTGAACTTTCACTTCCCTGGGGATGGGACCTCAAGGGACGTAAGGTCGGTGGAGAGCCCGTGACCTACCACGTCGTGCAATGCCCGCGCTGCTCGCGGCGCCTCCACCCCGTCCCCGCCGACGCCCTCGACATCGCCTGCCCCGACTGCAGCCTCAAGGCCCCCGTCGAGGCGTTCCGCTGGGTCGGCACCGACCTCGACGAGGCCTCCGCCCACCGCCTGGCCGGGGAGTGGAACCCGCGCCTGGTGCGCGGCCTCACCGAGAACGAGGCGCGCGAGTTCGAGAGCCTTACCGCTTGAGGTGGGAGATGGAACCCCGCTTCGCCGCCGTGCGTTGCCCCTCCTGCGGAGAGCCGTGGGCCGTCGAGCTCCGCCACGAGTTCGCCGCCTGCACCCGCTGCGCCACCCGGGTC
>DATDQC010000260.1:0-7416 GCA_035292455.1 Thermoplasmatota archaeon | reverse complement strand
CCTGCCTCGACAACGCCGCCTACCTCGCCGCAAAGCTGCAAGCACTCGGGGTCGAACTGGTGGCCTCCCCCGAACTCGCCGTGGTCACCTTCCACGCCAAGGACCCCCGCCGGCTCCAGGCCGCCCTCCAGGACCGGGGGTTCCGCGTCAACGTGGTGCCCCGCCACAAGGCCATCCGCATCGTCGTCAACCCCCACGTGACACGGCTTCGGCTCGACGCCTTCCTCGTGGCACTCGCCAAGGTCCTGCCGTGACCGGCGCCAAGGGCGGAGTCGCGCGGGGCCGGGCTTCGCGCCAAACGCCAATCAGGCGGACGTCCGTCGCGGCCGCCGCAGCCGGGCCGCCTTCTGCTCGCGCGTCGGGTGCTCCAGCTTGCGGATCTGGCCGAGGCCCCGCAGGAGCTGGATGAGCCAGGCGCCGATGTCGATCTGGTACCAGCGCATCCCGATGAAGGCGGAGTTGGGGAAAGCGTGGTGGTTGTTGTGCCACCCCTCGCCCCAGCCCAGGAAGGCGATGAGCCAGTTGTTGCGGGCCTGGTCCGGGGTGCGGAAGGGCCGGGTCCCGAACATGTGGGTGACGGAGTTGACGCTCCAGGTGATGTGGTGGCCGATGAAGACGCGAACCAGGCCGCCCCACACCGCGCCGTCGAGGGCGCCCCACCAGGAGTGGGTGACGAGGAGGGCGATGGCGGCGGGGAGGGCGAAGGTGAGGATGACCCAGACGGCCCAGGTGCGCTGGATGAGGCGGGTCACCGGGTCGGCCATCAGCTTGTCGTGGGCGAGCCCCTGGCGCACGAAGCGGTCCCGGACCAGCCAGGCGGTGTGGGCGTGCCAGAACCCCTCGAGGGGGCTGTGGGGGTCTCCTTCGCGGTCCGCCTTGGCGTGGTGGCGGATGTGGGTGGCGGCCCAGTCGGCGGGCGGGCCCTGGAGGGACATGGTGCCGGCGACGAGGAGGAAGAACCGGGTGACCGGCCTGGCCTCGAAGGCGCGGTGGGTGAGCATGCGGTGGAAGCCGACGCTGATGCCGAGCCCCGTGAAGGCCCAGAACCCCAGAAGGAGCCAGAGGTCGAGGAGGCTGAAGTGGTCGCCCCAGAGGCGCCAACCGATGTAGCCGAGGGCGGCGAGGGGGAGGAAGACGACGGTGAGGACGAGCGCCTTGCCCCACCAGGGGTCGTGGTGGAACGGGAAGGGGTCGGCGGTGGGCGCGTCCGCTGCGGCGGGGTCCGGCTCCTGGTCCCATTCACGCTGGGCTTCGTCCTTCTTCCGGTCCATGGCGTCCCATCTTGAGTCCATTTGGAAAGCAGGTGCAATTGGCCCCTTTGCTTTCAGGACGGAAGTAACATAAGAGGTGGAAGTGTATAACCGCCCCGGTTATGGGACAGAAGGCAGGTATCCCCCCGGACACCAAGGCTCCCCGGCCGCCGCCCTCGGTGGGCCGCCCCTCCGGCCCCCGCAGCCCCCAGGAGCAGACCCTCCTCAACGCCGAGATGATCGGGCGCCTCGACACCTTCCTGGACCAACTCGCGGAGGGGCACCGCCAGGCCATGGACCAGGTCGTCACCTGGCTCACCGGCTACGGCGGCCTGGAGGAAGAGGTCCGCCTCAGCGTCCAGGGACTGCAGCCCCTGTTCCAGAAGTGGAGCATCGAGATCTGCTTCCTCCTCCGCATGAAGCAGCCCCGCCGCTTCGGCGAACTCAAGGAGGGGCTGCCCGGCATCGGCTCCCGGACCCTCAGCCAGCGCCTCAAGGAGCTCGAGAGCCAGGGCATCCTGGAGCGCAAGGTCTACCCCGAGGTCCCCGTGCGCGTCGAGTACTCGCTCACCTCCAAGGGGCTCCGCATGGGGGACCTCTTCCTCCCCATCATCGCCCACCTCCGCATCACCGGCTGGCGCGAGGCCAAGGCGGCCGGCGGCAGGCGCTCGCAGGCAAAGCCCTAAACAGAGGGGCACCTGGGCGAAAGCGCCCCATGGAACTGCACGGTTATCTCCTGGAGTTCGAGGAGCTGCTCCCCCGCATCAAGGCGGAGCACCCCGGCCTCGCCGCCATCGGGCTGCAGTTCCCCGACGGCCTTCGCGACCACGCCACCGAGATCGGCGACGTCGTGCGGCGCGGGACGGGCGCCCTCCCGGTCCTCTCCGCCGACCCCTGCTACGGCGCCTGCGACCTCTGCGACGACGAGATGGCCAAGCTCGGCGTCAAGATCATGATCCACTTCGGCCACAGCCCGATGCCCTCGGTGAAGACCGACTTCGGCGTCCAGGTCTACTACGTCCCCGCCCGCAGCGTCCACCCCATCACCGACGTGGTGGAGCGCGCCTGCGCCGAGATGAAGGGGCCCCGCATCGGCGTCACCACCACGGCGCAGCACGTCCACAAGCTCGACGAGGCGGAGCGCATCCTTAGGAGCAAGGGGTTCGAGCCGGTCACCATGCTGGGGGACAAGCGCACCGCCCTCAAGGGGCAGCTCCTGGGGTGCAACGTCCTCGCCGCCGTGAAGTGCGAAGTGGACGAGTACATCTTCATCGGCTCGGGGGACTTCCACCCGCTCGCCCTCGCCCTCGAGACGGAGCGCCCCATCACCGCCGCCGACCCCTACACCGGCCAAGTCCGCAAGCTCACCGAGGCGAAGGGGCGCATCCTCCGCCAGCGCCACGCCGCCATCGCCCGCGCCAAGGACGCCAAGACGTTTGGCATCGTGGTCTCCACCAAGGCGGGGCAGATGCGGTTCAACCTGGCGAAGAACGTCCTCGCCCTCCTCGAGAGGCACGGCAAGGTCGGCCACGTCATCCAGAACAAGCAGATCTCCCCCGAGACGCTCCTCTACTTCCGCCACCTCGACGCCCTCGTCGGTGTCGCCTGCCCGCGCGTCCCCATCGACGACCAGCTCCGGTACAAGCAGCCCTTCCTCACCCCGCAGGAATTGGAAGTCGTGCTCGGCATCCGCAAGTGGGAGGAGTACGCCTTCGACGAGTTCCGCGAGGACAGCAACTAGGTTTCGTTCAGCCCGCGTTTCGCTCCGCCAAGGTGCCCTTTCTAGCCACAACCACCTTAACCCAGAATCCGGTCGCCCAGGAATGGTGGGACTGATGCGGATTCCTCTAGCCATCCTCGTGGTCCTGGGCAGCCTCGTCGCCTTCGCGCCCTCCTCGCCTGCGCCGTGGGTCGTCGGCGCGGGAACCCTCGTCACCGGCAACGGCCCCCAAAACGTCACGGCCGACTTCACCGAGGACGGCCAGGGCCTCGTCATGGCGTGGGACCCGCCCGAAGCCGGCACCGCTCCCACCGGCTACCGCATATACCTCAACGGAGAAGCCCTCACCGACACCACGAGTCTCACCTACACCCACGACCTCTCCGCCTGGAACGGCCTCGCGAGAAACTACCAGATCATGGTCATGCACGGCGCGACGGAAGGCGCCGCCTCGGTGCCCATCCTCTTGATGCGATTCACTCCGGTGGGCATCGACCCGCATTGCCCGTGGGTTGGTGTGGCTCTCGGGTCCGAGTTCCCCTTCGTGCGGCCCCAAGTCTATGGGGAATGCCTGCCCCCGTAGGAGGTCCAACCTTGAACGACCGGGCCGTCCGCACGCTCACCGCAACCCTAGCTATGGCCGCCTTGCTCCTGACTCCTACGGCGAATGCGGCAAGCTTGACCCTTGAGGCGTCCAGTCTGCAAGCCCCCGGGGAGAACGAGACGACGGGAAAATTGGCGGGAGCGTTTCGCGACGATTCGGCAGAGACGGAGACGATGCCGCCTTCGGGCTTCGTGCTGGAGGCGGAAGATCTTCACTTGGAGACGGACTCCGCCATCGTGGCGACCACGAGCGCCCTATTCGTGAAGGCACCACCCGAACACTCGGAATCTGACTACCCCGATGCGCGCGTGGTCGGCCTCGAGAACCGGCCTTGGTTCCTCTTCCGCGTCCTTCCCCTCGGGGCTGCGGCGGACGTTCAAGTGGATTCCCGCTGCTCGGAGTTTTCCTCAAGCCCTGAATCGGAGATTGTGCTAGAGTCGCGCGCCGCGTTCCGCGATGCGTGGTCCGTTCCCGTTGGCGAGGCGGTTTCCTGGAGCGCCTGCGGCCAAGCGACCATCACGATATCGGGAGACTTCATCCTCTGGCTCTTCGAATGGGACGCCATGATTTCCACCGGCAACCGAGACGTGCGCCTCGAAACCGGTCGCGAAATCATGCAGGACGCCCAGCCCGCAGCACTCATGAGCCGCGACACGGAAGCCTACCTCTTTGCGCGGGACGCAACGCTCACCTTTACCGAAACCGCGGGCACAGGCCACGTCGTTTACCTCAGCGACGCCAACGCAGCGTCGCCGTCAGGGTTCCTGCTACGCCAAGCGCACGGCACCCTCGACCTTCCCGGCGCCGATATGGAGCTCTCCGGCGAGACCGCCACCCTTCACGGCGACCTCTCGGCTGCGCTTCTAGCCCATGGCGCCAACCAGCCGCTCTTGGTGCGGCTCGCTGGAGGCGTGGACGCCGTGGATGTCTCCGGCAACCCGGTCTTCGTCGCACCGCAGGACGGCTTCAACGCCGCGTGGACGTGGGCCATCGCCACCTTCGCCTTGGCGGCGTTGGCTCTTCTCCTGTGGTTGGATCAGCGGCCGCTGCGCTGGTACGGCCGGGTGCAGCGCAGCGGAACCACGTCCTCGACGCCGCCGCGCACGCGCCGCGAACGAAGAGGCCACGGTTACTTGGCCCTCGCCGAACGTGCCCTGCTTGCCGACCGCAACTGGTTCAGCCTTCTCTACTCGCGCCGCGCCCAAAAACTCGCGCAGAATCTCCCTGAAGCCGAAGCCGTGGAAGGCTTCGCCTTGCACAAGCGCAGCGAATCCCGCGCCGCTCTCCCGAAATACCACCACGCCTAAGCTGTGAAGACGATACCCGGATTCACGTCGATGCGGCTCCGCCAGGCGGCGCATTGGACAACCTTGAAAACCTGCTCGCCTACTCCTGCGAACTGAACAAGGGGTACCCATCGTTGGAAGCCTGCAACGGCTACGTCCCTAGCGCGGCGCAGCGGCCGCCTCCATGACCCCTCTGGATCTCGTGTTGAGTAACCTTGGGCAAGCGCGATAAGGCTTTGACAAGCGCAAGCCTAGACGGTTCCGACGCCCATGCCCGTCAAGAAAGCCAGATCCGGTCCTTGGCGTCATTGGCGTGCCTGGCTTGGCGTTGCGGCCTGCACGTTGGGCATAGCGTTTGGAGGAGGCTTGGTCTTCGATGGCATCGAGACTCTCACGGAGATTTTCCCCATGGAGGAGCCGGACCACCTCAACCCCGAGCGCAGCAGCCATAGCAACCATCTTCATGTCACCGAGTTCGAATTCAGCCCCAAGGCCAAGTACGTAGTGTTGAACGTTGGCGTACATTTCGAACCGGAACCGTCAGGGGATCGAGGCGAATTCGTTGAAGCGAAACTCATTGCCCCCAATGGCCACCAATACCCAACCTGGCGCATCGGCCCCGATGAGACCTGCCACCATGGCGATTCCGAAAATTGCAGCGATTACTGGTCCGCGGAATGGGTAGTCCTGAACGGAGTCCAGCCCGGCACCTACCGGCTTGAAGTCAGACCGAGCCCAGAGATGGGCGAACTTGGGCCGACCGGCAGCCACTTCTATACGTCCACCTACCAGTACTATCACGTTCAGCGCGGTTCGGATGCCGTGGGGGGGGACAACATCTATTGGTTCTCTCCGGACGGATCCGTAAGGTTCGTCGAGAACGGCTCCTACCTGACGTTTCCCTTGATGCTCATTCGCGTGCCCGGTGCCATCCTGGTCGGAGGCGGCGCCATGTGGGTTTCCATCCGGACCCTCCAGAAGATGCTTCGCGGAAAGGAAAAGCCAGCGTTGGATTGACCCGACCAAGTCAAACGTAGCTCATTTTGCCAACCCGTTTTAGGGATTGTGGCTAGATTGGGACCGCGCGGCGCGATGGATTCGCCAAGAGGTTTTCACGCCCCTTCCAGCGAAGCGAAATAGGCGCCAAGGTTCGCATCGGCCAAGACGGGGCGGCGTCGCCGGCTGTTTCTACGGAGCACCGACCACCACCCTAAGCCGACGCCGCCCCGTCCCAACTCCCCCCGACGGCTCCTGCGCGCGGTCGGCTTGGACGCGGCCTGAAACGCTTCCTTAGGGAAGCCCGCCGCCCGACCTGGATGGCTAGCTCCCCTTGCTCTGCCCCAGCACCCAGCCAGCGCCAATCAAATGCGCAATCCGCAGCGGCTCCGGCATGAGGCCGCGCACGGTGCAGAGCTTGAGGAGCTCCCGCGCCTCCTCCTCGCGGAGCCCGACCGGCGTCATGGTGGCGCGGCCCCCCTGCAGGCTCCGCATCCGGCCGGCGACCCGCTCGATGCGGGCCCACTTGGCGCGCCCGTTGGGGATGCGGATGGAGTGGAGGGCGGACTTCACCGCCTCGAGGTCGGGCTTGCCGCGCGCCACCGCGATGACCGGAAGACCGGTGAGGTCGTGGAGCCGGAGGGCGTCCACGGTGTTGAAGCCGGCGACCATGAGGTTCTGGAGGAGGACGGCGACCAGGTTGGCGCGGCCGCGGTACCCCTCGACGCAGGCGGCGAGGCGGTCGGTGGCGTCGTCGCCGTCGCGCTCCACCTCGGTGCGGAGGATCGCCTCGACGTACTGCCCGCCCCGCATCGCGACACCGACGACGGGGACCTTGGCGTCGCTGCGCTCGAACGGGACGTCGTCGAAGCCGACGACACGGACCTCGCGCTTCACCGGCACGGCGCAACGGGATGGGCGACCCGCCCTAAGAGGCCATGCCTAGCTGAACGCCTCGTTGGCCTCGTCGAGGTGGCGGGTGTCGTTGAGGCGGACGAGACGGACCCGGCCGGAGGCCACCTCGAGCTCGGTGATGGCGGCGTTCGACTGCGGGAACTCCTCAAGCCGCTGCAGCCCCGCCCCGGTCAGGGTGGCGGCGAGGACGCGGTTGATGCGGCCGTGCGCCACCACCGCGAGGGTCTCGGATTCCGCCTGGGTGCGGAGGCGCAGGGCGAAGGGGCGGACCCGGTGCTGGGCCAGGATGGCCGACTCGCCGCCCGGGAAGCTCTGGTCCACGAACCCGAGCCTCCACGCGTCGAGGACCTGGTCCATCTCGTCGCGGACGTCGTCGTAGGTGCGGCCGGCGAAGAGGCCGTAGTCCATCTCGTACAGTTCCGGCACGACCTGCACGGCGAGGCGGCTTGCGGCGCGGTGCTCGGCCAAGGCCTGGGCGGTCTCGCGGGCGCGCGCCATGGGGCTCGTGTAGAGGGCGTCGAGGCGCTCCCCCGCGAGCGCCTCCGCGACCGCGTGGGCCTGCCGGCGCCCCAGTTCCGAGAGGGAGGCGTCGATGCGGGGCCCCTGGATGACCTGGTCGCGGTTCGAGGTCGTCTCGCCGTGGCG
>DATDQC010000259.1:0-2380 GCA_035292455.1 Thermoplasmatota archaeon | reverse complement strand
AAGGAGAAGAACTCGGCGTCCTTGGCGATCTCGTCCGCGGTGAGGGCGGCGCGCGGCAGCTCGATCATGGTGCCCACCGTGAAGGGCACCTCGAGCCCCTGCTCGCGGAAGACCTCCTGGGCGGTGGCGCGGATGATCTTGTCCTGGTGGCGGAACTCCGAGGCGTGGCCGACGATGGGGACCATGATCTCGGGGTGGACGTCCACGCCGCCGCGGCGCACCGCCACGGCCGCCTCGAGGATGGCCCGCGTCTGCATGGCGGTGATCTCGGGGTAGGTGATGCCGAGCCGGCAACCGCGGTGGCCAAGCATCGGGTTGGCCTCCCGGAGCGCCTCGATGCGGGTCTGCAGCTCCGGGAGCCCGATGCCCATGAGGAGCGCCATCTGCCGCTGCTCCTTCTCCTCGTGGGGAAGGAACTCGTGGAGCGGCGGGTCGAGGAGCCGGATGGTGACCGGCCGGCTTCCCATCGCCCGCAGGATGTCCTCGAAGTCGCGGCGCTGCAGCGGCAGGAGCTTGGCGAGCGCCTCCTCGCGCTCGTCCCGGCTCTCGGCCAGGATCATCTCCCGCATGTGCTCGATCTTGCCGGGGCCGAAGAACATGTGCTCGGTGCGGCACAACCCGATGCCCTCGGCGCCGAAGGCGAGGGCGACCTCGGCCTGGTCGCCCTGGTCGGCGTTGGCCCGCACCCGCATCCGGCGCACCTTGTCGGCGAGCTTGAGGAGCCGATCAAAGAGCCGGAACGTCGGCGCCATGGTGGGGTGCATGCTCTTGTCCACCAGGACCTGCACCACCTCGCTCGCCCGCGTCGTCACCTTGCCGAGGAGGACCTCACCGGTGAAGCCGTCGAGGCTCACCCAGTCCCCCTCCCGGACGAGCTTGGAGCCGACCGCGAACGCCTTGGCGCGGGAATCGATGCGAAGGGCGCTGCAGCCGGCAACACACACCTTGCCCATCTGCCGCGCCACCAGGGCGGCGTGGCTGGTCATGCCGCCACGCGCGGTGAGGAATCCTTCCGAGGCGTGCATGCCGTGGATGTCCTCGGGGCTGGTCTCGTCACGCACCAGGACGACCTTCTCGCCGCGGCGATGCCACTCCACGGCGTCGTCGGCGGTGAAGACGGCGCGGCCGCAGGCGGCGCCCGGGCCGGCGTTGAGGCCCTTGGCGAGGATGCGGCCCTCCTTGACGGCCACCCTCTTCTCCCGGGGGTCGAAGATCGGCCGCAGCAACTGGTTAAGCTGGTCGGGCTGCACCCGCAGCAGCGCCTCGTCCTCCTTCAAGAGCCCCTCGTCCACCATGTCGAGGGCGATCCTCACGGCGGCGAAGCCGGTGCGCTTCCCGGTCCGGGTCTGTAGCATGTAGAGCTTGCCGCGCATGATGGTGAACTCGATGTCCTGCATGTCGCGGAAGTGCGACTCGAGGCGCTTGGCGATGTCGGTGAGCTGCTTGTACGCCTCCGGGATGATCTTCCCCAGTTCCGGGATGTGGCGCGGCGTGCGGATGCCCGCCACCACGTCCTCGCCCTGGGCGTTCTGCAGGAACTCACCGTAGAAGACCGGCTCCCCGGTGGCGGGGTCGCGGGTGAAGGCGACGCCGGTGGCGCAGTCGTCGCCCATGTTGCCGAAGACCATCTGCTGCACGGTGACGGCGGTCCCGAGGTCGTGCGGGATCTTGTTGAGCTCGCGGTAGGTGATGGCGCGCTTGTTGTCCCAGGACTTGAAGACCGCCTCGATGGCGAGCCGCAGCTGCTCACGCGCATCCTGGGGGAACGGGGCGCCGGTGCGTTCCTCGATCAGGGCCTTGTACTCGCCGCACAGGGTCCGCAGCGCGTCGGCGGGGATCTTGGTGTCCTCCTCGACCCCGAGGCGGCGACGCAACGCGAAGAGGCGCTCCTCGAACCCCTTGTGCTCGAGGCCGAGGACCACGTCGCCGTACATGGTGAGGAAGCGCCGGTACGCGTCGTAGGCGAAGCGCGGGTTCTTGGTCGCCTTGGCGAGCCCCTCCGCGACGGCGTCGTTGAGGCCGAGGTTGAGGATGGTGTCCATCATCCCGGGCATGCTGACGGCCGCCCCCGAACGGACAGAGAGGAGGAGAGGGTGGGCGGGGTCCCCGAAGCGGGAGCCCGCCTTGCCCTCGAGTATGGCGAGCGCCTTGCCGACCTCGTCCATGAGCCCGTCCGGCATCCGCCCCAGGCGCTGGTAGGCGACGCACGCGGTCGCGGTGACGATGAAGCCTGGGGGGACCGGGAGGCCGATGCGGCTCATCTCGGCCAGGTTGGCCCCCTTGCCCCCGAGGATGGGCTTCATCCCGGCGTTGCCCTCCTCGAACGCGTAGACCCGCCGCTCCCGGCCCGCGGGGGCGGCGAGGGGGCCCACGGCGGCGG
>DATDQC010000258.1:0-2045 GCA_035292455.1 Thermoplasmatota archaeon | reverse complement strand
GGACATCCTCACCGACGAGTCGACCGGGAAGGAGTACGAGATCGTCGGCAACCGGGCCTACCTGGTCGGGAAGACGCCCTACCAGGGCTACAGCGAGTCCACGGGGCTGCAGATCTCCGAGCCGCAACTGCAGCCGACCGAGCGTTTCTTCAACAGCCTCTACGCCAGAGCCTACGGTGGCCTGGCCACCGCGCAGCCGGCCGGCGACGGCATGCGCCACTTCCGCGTCATCGCCCAGTCGAGCGTGCCCGCCACGAACGGACTTCAGCTTCGCGAGGTTGCCCTCTTGGAGTACTTCGCGGGGGCCACCGTGAGCGGGACGGTGCGCGACGACGCCGGCAACCCCATGTCCGGCGCCGAGGTCAGCTTCAAGGACGGCTTCAACGGCACCCACGACAGGGCCATCACGGGGGCCGACGGCCGCTACTCGATCCTCGCCCCGTTCAGTGACGAAGGCGACCTGCGGTTCGTGGTCCGGGCCGGCGGCCAGGAGGTCTTCTCCGACGCCGGGCTGCAGGTGAGCCGCGCCCAGGCGGCGGGACGGATGGCACTGGAGCACGACGCCACCGTGCCGCGCGCCGATGTCTTCGGGCGCGCCTACCGCGACCTCGACGGCCAGGCCGGCTACAACGCGACGACCGACCAGGCGCTTGCCGGCGCCACCGTCGAGGTCGGGGGCCAGACCCGCACCACGGACGGCCAGGGCCTCTACACCGTCACCGCCCTGCAGGCCGGCCTGCACACCCTGGCGAGCCGCCTGGCGGACTACCAGGACGGCGGCCAGAGTGTCATCCTCAAGGCCGGCGAGTCGAAGCAGGTGGACCTCGCGATGTCGCCGCTGGAGTCCGTGGTGACCTTCCAGTTCCGCGACGGCGACCAGGGTGTTGCCAACATTCCCATCCGGATCGAGGGCGAGGAGACGGCGACCCTCAACACCAACGTCACCGGCGAGGCGCAAGCGACCCTGCTGCCCGGCCACTACGAGGCGGTCATCCAGGCCGCGGTGACCGACCCGCAGAGCCAGTTGGAGACCCGCTACGACCAGCGCCAGGCCTTCGACATCGCCTTCGGCGGCGCGCCGAGGACCATCGTCATCGACGCCGTCCACGCGTAGGCCCCAGAGGCCCTGGCAATCGTGCCCCGACGGAGCCACGGATTACGCAGATTTCGCAGATGACCAAAGGGTCCGAATCTGTGGAATCTGCGTAATCTGTGGCCAGGTGGGCGACGAAGATAGCCGATTGCAAGGAAGGTTGGTGAAGCAGGCTCGAGAGGACCCGCCGCGGCGGGGTGCGGCTACTTCCGGAGCGGAAGCCCGGCGAGGTGGCTCTCGAGGATGTCCATCGCGGCGTCGATCTTGGGGATGGGCACCGCGTAGCTGAAGCGGAGGTGCCCCTCGCCGAGGCGCCCAAAGGCGCTGCCGGGGACCGTGATGAGGCCCTTCTTGGCGAGCGCCATGGCGAGCTCCTCGCTCGGGACGTCGGCGTCGTAGCGCGGGAAGGCGTAGAACGCGCCTGCAGGCTTCTCGATGTGGAGCCCCGGGATGCGCTTCATGCGGGCGTAGATGCGGTCGCGCCGGCGCCGGAACTCCTCAAGCATCCGGTCGGCCTGGTCCTGCGGGCCCTCGAGCGCCGCCACCCCGGCCCACTGGAAAGGCGTCGGGGGGCAGGCGACGGTGTAGTAGTGCATGGTCTCGATGGCGCGCACGTACTCCTTGCGGGTCGCGATGCACCCCATGCGCCAGCCGGTGAGGGCGTAGGTCTTGGAGAACGAGTTGACCCAGATGACGTTCTCCATGTGGCTGAGGAAGGACTGGTGCGGGTGGTCGTAGGTGAGGAAGTCGTAGACCTCGTCGGCCACCACCATGATGCCTCGGTCCTCGGCGATCTCGACGAGGCCGCGGATGGTGTCGCGGTCCATCGAGGCGCCGGTGGGGTTGGATGGGGTGTTCACCACCAGGAGCTTGGTGCGGGGGGACATCTGGGCCTGGATCTCGTCGAGGTCGGGTTGGTAGCCGTTCTCGGGCTTGAGGGAGTAGGGGATGG
>DATDQC010000257.1:0-4907 GCA_035292455.1 Thermoplasmatota archaeon | reverse complement strand
CTTTGGTGACAGCAAGAGGTTGCGGTTGGTCTGCGAGGCGTCGGTCTTCTGCGCCGCGGGCCGGACCAGGACGCTGCCGTAGAAGGCGCCGCGCGACGCGCCGTCGAGGATTCCCTTGTAGAGTTGGCGGCTCGTGGTGTGGGGCGCGTCGTGCTCGACGCGGATGCGGCACTCCACCGACTGGCGACCGGTGCCAAGGAAGAGCCCGTCGGCCGAGGTCTCGGCCCCTTCGCCCGAGAGCTGGACGGTCGTCTCGCTACGGGAGGTTCCGGCGCCAAGCGAGAGGAGGAAGGTCTCGACGCGGCTGGCGCGCTCCTGGCGGACGCGCAGGGTGTGGAAGTGGGCCGCCTTGTAGGTCTCGCGCTGGATGCGGACGTGGCGGACCACGGAGCCTGGGCTCGCGTCAATCTCCGCGACCGCGTTGGTGAGGGTGGGCGCGGTGCCCAGGCCGGCGTGGGTCTCGACGAGGGTCGCCTGGCTTCCCTCGCCGGCGAGGACCAGGAGGCGCGGGTGGACCATGGCGGGCTCGGCGTGGGCGCCGGAGGCGAGCCAGAGGAGATGGATGGGCTCCGGGGCGACCGCCCCCTTGTCGAGGCGAAGGAGTGCGCCGTCCTCGAGGAAGCCGAGGTTGAGGGAGGCCCACGGCACCGCGTCCTTGGCGCCGCGGGCGAAGGCGTTGCGGAGCGGGCCGTCGTCGCGGCCCACGGCGTCGGCGAGCCCTTCGAGCCGGACGCCCAGGGGCAGTTTCCCCGTACGGCTGAGGCGGGCATCGAGCCGCCCGTCCACGAAGACGAGGCGGGGCCCCTCGCCGGTGAAGTGGTGGGCGTCCGCCGCGGCGGCCTCGACTCGGGCGCCTGCGGGGGCGGGGCGGTAGGGCGTCGCGGCGACCTCCCGGAGTTCGGTGTGGGCCCACGCCGGGTCCTTGGTGGAGGGAAGGCCGGTGGCGGCGTAGCGCGCCATCGCCTCCTCCCGGAGCCCGCGGAGCCACGCCGGCCCCTTGGAGGCGAAGCCGCCGCTCCGGTAGGCGTCGAGGAAGGGGACGGCGAGGAGGGGGGCGGCCGGCTTCACGCCGAGATCGCCTCGTACCCTTTCTTCTCGAGTTCGAGGGCGAGCCGTTTGTCGCCGGAGCGCACGATGCGGCCTCCCTGCAGGACGTGGACCTTGTCGGGGACGACGTAGCCGAGGAGGCGCTGGTAGTGGGTGACCACCAGCATGGCGCGTTTGGGGGAGCGGAGGGCGTTGATGCCGGCGGCGACGGTCCGCAGGGCGTCGATGTCGAGGCCGGAGTCGGTCTCGTCGAGGACGCAGAGCCTGGGCTCGAGGACCGCCATCTGGAGGATCTCGTTGCGCTTCTTCTCGCCGCCCGAGAACCCCTCGTTGACGCCGCGGCCGAGGAAGCTCTCGTCCATGCCCACGAGGCGCGCCTTCTCCTTCACCAGGTCGAGGAAGTCCACCGCGTCCATCTCCTCGTCGCCGCGCCGCTTGCGGACGGCGTTGAGCGCCTCGCGGAGGAAGTAGGTGTTGGCCACACCGGGGATCTCGACCGGGTACTGGAAGGCGAGGAAGACCCCTTCGCGCGCCCGCTCCTCGGGGTCCATGGCGAGGAGGTCCTTTCCTTGGTAGGTGACGGAACCCCTTGTGACGTGGTACCCTTCGCGGCCGGCGAGGACGTGGGCGAGGGTGGACTTGCCCGAGCCGTTGGGGCCCATGATGGCGTGCACCTCGCCCGCCTTGACCTCAAGTGTCAGGCCCTGCAGGATGGGCTTGCCTTCGACTTCGACGTGGAGATCGCGGACGTTCAGCATGGCGAGGACACCTATCCCACCGAGCCCTCGAGCTTCATCTCGAGGAGGTTCTGCGCCTCGACGGTGAACTCCATCGGGAGCTTGCGGAACACCGTCTTGCAGAACCCGCTCACGATGAGGTTGACGGCGTCCTCCGGCGACATGCCGCGGGTGCGCAGGTAGAAGATCTGGTCGTCGGAGACCTTCGAGGTGGTCGCCTCGTGCTCCATCGTCGCGGTGGGGTTCTGCACGTCGATGGTGGGGAAGGTGTGGGCGCCGCAGTCGGGGCCGATGAGGAGGGAGTCGCACTGCGAGTAGTTCCTGGCCCCCTCGGCGCCGGGGAGGATCTTCACCATGCCGCGGTAGGTGTTCTGGCCGTGGCCGGCGGAGATGCCCTTGCTGACGATGGTGCTGCGGGTGCGCTTCCCGACGTGCACCATCTTGGTGCCGGTGTCGGCCTGCTGGTAGTCGTTGGTCACGGCGACGGAGTAGAACTCCCCCACCGAGTCGTCCCCCTGCAGGATGCAACTGGGGTACTTCCAGGTGATGGCGGAGCCGGTCTCGACCTGGGTCCAGGAGATCTTGGAGCGGCGGCCGACGCACTTGCCGCGCTTGGTGACGAAGTTGTAGATGCCCCCCTTGCCGTTCTTGTCGCCGGGGTACCAATTCTGCACCGTGGAGTACTTGATCTCGGCGTCGTCGAGGGCGACGAGCTCCACCACGGCGGCATGGAGCTGGTTCTCGTCGCGCATCGGCGCGGTGCAGCCTTCGAGGTAGGAGACGTACGCCCCCTCCTCGGCGACGATGAGGGTGCGCTCGAACTGCCCGGTGCCGGCGGCGTTGATGCGGAAGTAGGTCGAGAGCTCGAGCGGGCACTTGACGCCCTTCGGGATGTAGGCGAAGGAGCCGTCGGAGAAGACGGCCGAGTTGAGGGCGGCGAAGAAGTTGTCCCCCGTCGGGACCACGGTGCCGAGCCACTTCCGGACCAGGTCGGGGTGCTCCCGGACCGCCTCGCTGAAGCTGCAGAAGACGATGCCCATGGCGGCGAGCTGGCCCTTGAACGTCGTCGCGACGGAGGCGGAGTCCACGACGGCGTCCACCGCGACCCCGGCGAGGCGCTCCTGCTCGCGGAGGTTGATGCCGAGCCGGTCGTACATCTTGAGGATCTCCGGGTCCATCTCGGCGAGCGACTTGGGGCCCGCCCCCTTCGCCTTGGGGGCGGAGTAGTAGCGGATGGCCTGGTAGTCGATGGGGCCGTAGTGGACGTTGGCCCACGTCGGCTCCGCCATGGTGAGCCAGTGGCGGTACGCCTTGAGGCGCCACTCCAGAAGCCAGGCCGGCTCCCCCTTCTTCTTGGAGATGAGGCTGACCACGTCCTCGCTCAGGCCGGCGGGAACGGTGTCCGACTCCAGCTCCGTCGTGAAGCCGTACTTGTAGTCCTGGCGGACCTTCGCCGCGACCTCCGCTGTGGTGGCCATGCTTCCTCTTTTCTTTCTCCGCCCGGGAAGAAGGGGTTTCCCCTGGGGGCAACCCCACCTGGGCGCGATTTGGCCGAAGGGGGCCTGTTATAAACCTATATGGGAGAAGGCAAGCCCAGGCGAGGGTGCGCTAAGGGCCGATGGGAGGGGGGCCGCAGTAGTAGTAGCTGGTGGCGACGCAGACGACCCAATCTAGGAACGGGCCGTACACCCAATCGGTCAGCGGCGAGCAGCCGCCGTACAGCTGGACGTGCGGCGGCAGCGGCAGGATGTACGTCGCTTGGCCCACCGAGCAATCCTGGCCCGCCACCTGGAACCAGCAGACCAGGATGACCGCATCGACGCCGACGTACCGGGAGCAGTTCGGGGAGGAAAATTCCACGGGATCCGCGCGGGCCGGCTGCGGGAGGGCCAGAAGAACGCCGACGAGGGACAGGCAGGCAATCAGGGGGAGGATGCGCATCGGCTCACCCAGCCGGCATGCGCCACCGGAGCTAAAACCCCCTCGCCCGCATCGCCTCACGGCTGGAGGACGACCTTCCCAAACTGCCCCGCACGCTCCACCCTCTCCTGCGCCTCGCGAATCTTCTCCAAAGGCCACACTGAGTCCACGACGACCCGCAATTGGCCGCGCTCCACCATCTTGAGGGCGTCCCGGAGGTCCTGCGGGACCCCCATGGTCGAGCCGAGGATGGAGAGCTGCTTCCAGAAGACGAGGCGGAGGTCGGTCTCGCCGATGGGCCCCGTCGTCGCGCCGCAGGTCACGAGGCGGCCGCCGTTGCGGAGGCTGCGGAGGCTCTGCTTCCAGGTCGCCTGCCCGACCGAGTCCAGCACGACGTCGTAGCCGGTCTTTCCGGAGGCGAGGTAGGCCGCCTTGGACCACTCGGGGTCTGCCTTGTAGTCGAGGACGACGTCGGCTCCGAGGTCCTTCACCTTGCGGACCTTCTCGGCGCCGCCCGTCACCGCGCAGACCCAGGCCCCCTGCGCCTTGGCGATCTGCAGCGCCATGACCGACACCCCGCCCCCCGCCCCGACGACGAGGACCTTGTCGCCGCGCTTGACGCGGCTTTTGCGGCGGACCATCTGCATCGCGGTGATGGAGGCGAGCGGGAGTGCCGCCGCCTCCTCCCAGGAGAGGTTGTCGGGCTTCGGGAGGACGTGGGTGGCGGGGACGACGCACTCCTCGGCGAGGCCGCCCCAGCGGGTCTCCCCCACGATGCTCACGTCGGGCGGGATGCGCTGGTCGCCGTCGGGTCCCACCTCGAAGTTGAGGCCGGGGTTCACGAGGACCTCGTCGCCGAGCTTGACCCCCTTCACACCGGGTGCCACCTCCGCCACGACGCCGGCGAGGTCCGTGCCGCCGACGTGTGGCAGGGCGAGCTTGAGGCCGGGCCAGCCGTCGCGCACGAAGAGGTCGAGGTGGTTGAGGGCCGCCGCCTTGACGCGGATGCGGACGTCTCCGGGGCCGAGTGCGGGGGCATGGAGGTCCCCCACTTCAAGGACGTCGAGCCCTCCGTGGCGGCGGAAGAATGCGGCCTTCAAGATTGCACCTTGGAGGACGCGAGATGCCGTGTGGCCTTGGGCCTGCGGAAGAAGTCGGCCTTCAACGCGGTCGCGACCGGGGGGGACGGCTTGAGCCTGCCTA
>DATDQC010000256.1:0-3878 GCA_035292455.1 Thermoplasmatota archaeon | reverse complement strand
CATCCCAGCCTGGACCACCTCGTGGACGGCGACCTCGGAGACGGGGAGCTCACCCACTTCAAGGATTTCCTCGACGGCGGCGAGGGCGTCGAGAAGGCGCACGACCCCGACGGCCACGGCTCCCACGTCATCGGCATCCTGGCGGCCCGCGGCCCCTACTCGCACGGCCTCTTTGGCGGCGTCGAGTTGGACGGTGGCGCCCCCGGCATCGAGCTTGTGGTGGCGCGCGTCTGCGACGCCAAGTCCTGCGCCACCGACCGCCTCCCCGAGGCCATCCGCTGGGCCGTCCAGACCGGCGGCGCCGACATCCTGAGCCTCTCCCTCGGGGGCCAGGAGGGCGGAATCGGCCTGGTGAACGACCTCCTCCAGGACGACCTCGAGGCCGCCATCCAGGAGGCCATCGACGCCGGCGTGGTGGTCATCGCCTCGGCAGGCAACGACGGCCCCGACAACCTCGACATCTCCACCCCGGCCAACATCCCGGACGTCATCGCGGTGGGCGCCATCCAGCGAGGCGGCGTGGTGTGGACCAACTCCAGCCGCGGCGACGACGCCGGCAACCCGTGCCGCACGTTCCCCCCCTTGCCCACCGTGGGGCGCTGCGACCCCAGCAAGAAACCCGAACTGGTCGCCCCCGGCGTGGACATCCTGTCGGCGTGGACCGGGAACGGGTTCGCCGTCGCGACGGGGACCAGCCAGGCCACCCCCTTCGTGACCGCGGTGGTCGCCATCCTCCTCGAAGACCATCCCGCCCTCCGCGGCCGCGAGGATGTCCTCTCGCTGAAGCGCGCCCTCATGGAAACAGCCCGTCCGGTCGCCGGCCAGCGCGAGCCCCACGACGACGCGGCCGGCTACGGCATCGTGCAGGCCGACGCGGCGCTCCGGGACTACGCGTAACGTCCTACCCCAACGCCTAAGCGGCCTCCGCCGCTCGACCGCATCGTGGAGCCGTACGACATCGCCATCGTCGGCAGCGGACCCGCGGGCTGCACCGCCGCCATCTACGCCGCGCGCGCCAACCTCAAGACCCTGGTCGTGGCCGGCTACGAGGCCGGGGGGCAGCTCATGATTACCTCCGACGTGGAGAACTACCCTGGGTTCGCCGAGGCCATCACCGGGCCGGAACTCATGAAGCGGATGCGCGCCCAGGCGGAGCGCTTCGGCGCCCGCTTCGTGGACGAGGACGCCACCGCGGTGGACTTCACGGTGCGCCCGTTCCGGGTCACCAGCGACTCCGGCACCCACGCCGCGCGCACCGTCATCGTCGCCACGGGAAGCTCCGCGAAGTGGCTTGGGCTGCCGTCGGAGACCCGCCTGCGGGGGCACGGCGTCTCGGCCTGCGCCACCTGTGACGGCTTCTTCTTCCAGGGCAAGCGGGTGGTCGTGGTGGGGGGCGGCGACTCCGCCATGGAGGAGGCGCTCTTTCTGACCAAGTACGCGACCGAAGTCACCATCGTCCACCGCCGCGACTCGTTCAAGGCCTCCAAGATCATGGCGGCGCGCGCCGTCGCCCACCCCAAGATCAAGGTCGTGTGGGACACCGTGGTGACCGAGATTCTTGGGCGTGAGCGGGTCGAGGGGGTCCGCCTACAGAACCTCAAGACGCAGAAGGAGTCCAGCCTGGCCTGCGAGGGGTACTTCAGCGCCATCGGGCACAACCCCAACACCGCCCTCGTGAAGGGGCAGCTCCGGCTTGACGAGGCGGGCTACGTCATGCCGGAGGGGCCGCACGAGACCTCGACGAGCGTGGAGGGGGTCTTCGTGGCGGGGGACGTCTTCGACCACCGCTACAAGCAGGCGGTCACCGCCGCCGGCTCGGGCTGCAAGGCAGCCATCGACGCCGAGAAGTGGCTCGAGGGGCAGAAGGCGGCGCCCGGCGCGGCGCGGTCGCTTTAAACGCCCCCGCCCCTCGGAGCCGACGTGGCCCGCAAGGACGCCGCCCCGGCGCCCCATCCGGTCTTCATCGGTGTTGCCTGGCCCTACGCCAACGGTCCCCTCCACCTCGGCCATGTGGCGGGGAGCCTGCTGCCGCCCGACATCTTCCGCCGTTACATGCGCATGGCGGGCCACCCGGTCCTCATGGTCTCGGGGAGCGACTGCCACGGCACCCCCATCATGATCAAGGCGGAGAAGGAGGGCAAGACCCCCGCCGAACTGGTGGCGTTCTACCACGACGACCACAAGCGCGCCCTGGAGCGCCTCCGCATCGGCTTCGACCTCTTCACCACCACGACGACCCCCAACCACAAGAGATGGGTGCAGCACATCTTCCAGGACGCCCTCGACGGCGGCTTCGTCGAGACCCGCACCGAGAAGGCCCCCTACGACCCCAAGGCGAAGCGCTTCCTCCCCGACCGCTACGTCGAGGGCACCTGCCCGCACTGCGGCCGCAGCGACGCCCGCGGCGACCAGTGCGACGGCTGCGGCAAGACCCTCGACCCGCAGGACCTCAAGGGGGCCCACTCGAAGCTGAACCCGGGGACCCCCATCGAGTTCCGCGACACCAAGCACTTCGTCTTCCTCCTCCCGAAGCTCCAGTCCCGCCTCGAGCGCTACGTCCGCGAGACCGCCGGTCACTGGCGCGCCAACACGGTGAACTTCACCGCGGCGTGGCTCAAGGAGGGCTTGAAGGACCGCGCCATCACCCGCGACCTCACCTGGGGCATCGAGATCCCCGTGAAGGGGTACGACGACAAGCGCATCTACGTCTGGTTCGAGGCGGTCTGCGGCTACCTCACCGCCGCCGTCGAATGGGCCGAGCGGTCCGGGAAGCCCGACGCCTGGAAGGGGTTCTGGACCGACCCGGCGTGCCGGAGCTACTACTTCCTCGGAAAGGACAACATCCCGTTCCACACCATCATCTGGCCCGCCATCCTCCTCGCCGAGAACGACGCCCGGGCGCGCCGCAAGGAGCCGCCCCTCAACCTCCCCTACGACGTCCCCGCCAACGAGTTCCTCAAGCTTGACGGCCAGCAGTTCTCGAAGAGCCGCGGCGTCTCCATCGCCGTCCACGACGTCCTCGACCGCTTCGAGGCGGACGCGGTGCGCTACTACCTCAGCATCAACATGCCGGAGGGCAAGGACGCCGACTGGACCTGGGACGACTTTCAAAGCAAGGTCAACGACGAGCTGGTGGGAACACTTGGCAACCTGGTGAACCGCATCCTCGCCTTCACCCACAAGAACCTGGGGGCCATCCCCGCCGAGCCGCCCGCCGACGACCCCTTCGACCGCAAGGTCCGCGAGGCCATCGCGGCGTGCGGCGACGAGATGGCCCTCCACCTCGGCGCCGTCCGCCTGCGGCCCGCCGTCCGGCGTCTCATGGAGTTCGCCTCGACGGCCAACGGTTGGGTGCAGTCGGAGAGCCCCTGGACCCTCCTCAAGCAGGACCGCCGGCGCGGCGAGCGTGCCCTCCACAGCCTCCTCAGGGCGGTGAAGTCCCTTGCCGTCCACATGGCCCCCTTCCTCCCCGACGCGGCCGAAAAGACCTGGAGGATGCTCGGCGAGAAGGGTTCCGTGCACGACCAGCCCTGGTCGGCCGCCCGCGAAGGGCTTACGGCGGGGCGGGCGCTCCCCGAGACGCAGCCCTTGTTCCGCAAGCTCGAGCCCAAGGACATCCCGGGCGCCGTCCCCGCCCCTGCCGCCCCGCTGCAGCCGGCGGCAGCGCCGTCCCCTGCCACGGGAAGCGACGGCCAGGTCTCCATCGAGGAGTTTGGGCGGCTTGAGATCCGGCTCGCCCTCATCGTCGCGGTGGAGCCCCACCCCAAGGCCGACAAGCTCTACGTCCTCCGCCTCGACGCCGGTCCGCTCGGGAGCCGCCAGGTGGTGGCGGGCCTCAAAGGCCACTACCGCCCCGAGGATCTGGTGGGGCGCACCGT
>DATDQC010000255.1:0-2868 GCA_035292455.1 Thermoplasmatota archaeon | reverse complement strand
CCATCTCCATGGTGCGGTTGGAGGGCCCCGACGTCACCCAGGCCGCCGTGGACGGCAGGTCCACGAGGCCCGCGACCCCCACGCCGGGAGCGAGGAAGACGGTCTGGCCGTTGGCGTTGGAGAGTTCGGGCTGCAGCAGCTTGGCCCCGTCCATCTCGCCGCTTGCCGCGTCGGTCAGGTAGAGCATCCAGTCCTCAAGCGGGAACGGGTTTCCGGTGCGAGCGGCGCTGGCAGCTGGAGCCAACGTCGCGAGTGCAAGCGCGCACAATCCCATCATCAACAAAACCTTCCGCAAGACGACCACCAAGCCGACCTGAACCGGTTTAGCTAATAGCCGTTTCCGTGGCCAACTTATCAAGAGGCCCCCCCGGAGCGCTTTTCTCCCCGTTCTTCCCTGTCACAGCCGGATTGCTGGTGGACCCTTGACCGAGAACCGCTTTGGACACTTCGGGACGCCCGCCCTGCTGATCGCCGCCGCCGGGGTCCTCGCCCTCGTCCTCCACCTCAGCGTCCCCTACGCCCACATCGACGACTCCGGCTCCGGGGACTCGGAGACCCTGGACCGCGGCGAGGCGGTCGACGCCCACCGCGACCTCCGGATGGTGGGGCCTTCGAGCCCGGGCGTCACCCTCGCCGGCACCATCATCCTCCTGGTGGCCGGCGTCGGGTTGCTGGCCCTCGGCTTTGTCCCCATGGGAACCGCGGCGGCGCGCTTCGCCGGCTGGGGCGGTGGCATGGTCGCCGCGGTCGGCGGCCTCATGGCCTTCACCTCGAGCCTCTACTGGGTCGGCTCCGGCCTCGGCTTCCAGATTCCCGTCGACAGCGGCGGCAGCTTCGACCCCGGCCCCGGCTTCGGTCCAATCCCCTTTCCCGACTCCATAGGTGGCCTCACGGGCGGCCTCACCGGCATGATGGAATCCGCCATGGGCACCGACAACCTGGCCGACGTCACCATTATCAGCCCCGTCCTCACCACGCTCTGCGCCACGGTCGGCATCCTGGCGGCCTTCACCCTGTGCGGCAACGTCGTCAGCCTCGACGGGGGTCGGCGCGAGCGGGCGCGCAGCCACCTCAAGGCCGCCAAAGTCAGCCTCGTGCTCCTTGCCCTGGTGCTCCTCGTCCCCTGGTCGATGGGTAAGATGACCGACATGAGCGGCGAAGGCGACCGCGACATGTTCTTCTTCGGGGCGCACACGGTCCTCAACGCCGACGCCATCAGCGACGGCGAGAGCTTTGGGAGCATGGCGTACGCCATCACCGTGCTCACCGCCGCGGGTTGGGTCGGCGTCCTGTTCGGCGCGTTCGGGAGCCTCGGCGGCGTCCTCGCATCCACTGGGGCCCCGGCGCCAATCGCCCGCGCCTTCCACTACGGCGTCTTCGCCACGGGCTTCATGACGCTCTGGGCGGCCGTGATGTTCGTCCTCGCGATGATCTACATGTGGAAGCCATTCGACGGGGCCGAGGACTTCCAGCCCGGCTGGTACAACCTCGCCGTGCTCCCTGCCCTCGTGGTCTGGGGCGTCCTCCAGTTCCACCTCGGTCGCTGGCTCCTTACCTCGCGCAGCGAACCGGGCGCCAGCAAGAAGCGCCGGACCGCCTCGTTCGACTGAGCCGGCCCGGGCAGGACTCTGCAAGCCATTGGTTTTTTGGCCCGGCCTGTGTGAAGGAGGCCGCAGATTACGCAGATTGCGCAGATTTTGGCTGCACGGTAATCTGCGAAATCTGCGTCATCATCCGGCCGACTTCGTCAGCTGGAGAAAAGCCGGCCGCGCTGCTCTGCGCGCCCGGCCATCTTCGGTTGCCCTTGGTCTGAGGGGCAAGACCTCCGGACGGCCAATCCTTTTCCGCCCGCCGCGGGTCGCCGCAAGCGATGAGCCGCGTCGTCCGCGTGCACGGCCGCGAGGTCCTCGACTCGCGCGGCAACCCCACCGTCGAGGTGGAGGTCGCGACCGAGAAGGGGTCCGGGCGCGCCATCGTCCCGAGCGGGGCGAGCACGGGAAGCCACGAGGCGGTCGAGCTCCGCGACGGCGGGACGCGCTACCTCGGCAAAGGGGTCCGCCAGGCGGTCGCCAACGTGAGCGGCCCCATCGCCAAGGCGCTCGCTGGCCGCGACGCCCTCGACCAGGCGGGCGCCGACAAGGCGCTGCGGGAGCTCGACGGCACCCCCAACAAGGGGAGGCTCGGGGCCAACGCCATCCTCGGCGCCTCGCTCGCCCTCGCCCGCGCCGCGGCCGACGAGCGCACGGTCCCCCTGCATCGGCACCTCGAGGGCGGGAAGGGGCGCATCCTGCCGGTGCCGCTCATGAACATCCTCAACGGCGGCGCCCACGCCGACACCAACGTCGCCATCCAGGAGTTCATGGTCGCTCCCGTCGGCGCCCCCACCTTCGCGGAGGCGCTCCGCATGGGGGCCGAGGTCTACCACCACCTTAAGAGTCAGCTCAAGGCCGCCGGCCTCGCCACCGCGGTGGGGGACGAAGGGGGCTTCGCCCCCAACCTCCCCTCCAACGCCGCCGCCCTCGAGCACATCGCCAAGGCGGTGAAGGCGGCGGGCTACGAGCTTGGCAAGGATGTCCTGCTGGCGCTTGACGTCGCGGCCACCGAGATCTACGACGCCAAGACGAAGACCTATTCCTTCGGCCCCGACGGCGCCAAGTCCGCCGATGCGACCGTCGAGTTCTACGCCGGCCTTTGCGACCGCTTCCCCATCGCCTCCATCGAGGACGGCATGGCGGAGGACGACCAGGCGGGCTGGCAGGAGCTGACGCGGCGGCTCGGAAGCCGCATCCAACTCGTGGGGGACGACAACTTCGTCACCAACCCGGTCCGCCTCGCCGCGGGCATCCAGGCCGGTGTCGCCAACGCCAT
>DATDQC010000254.1:0-4720 GCA_035292455.1 Thermoplasmatota archaeon | reverse complement strand
CCGGCCAGCTCCAAGGGGCTGAGCTGGCTTCACGCCCCCTCGGTCCAAGAAGATTGAAGGGGGACTTCCACCTGGCTTGCCCGTGAAGACGTCGGAACTCTCCGGGCTCTCCTTCCGTTGCCTGGAGGATTGCGGCTTCTGCTGCACCTTCCCCCCCGAAGTCGCCCAGGGCGAGCTGGCACGGCTCAAGGCCCGGTTCCCCGCCCTGCCAGTCGTGCGCGCCGACGACCGCGTGCACCTCGCCTTCCAGGGCGGCTGCGGCGCCTGCACCCTCCTCAAGGCGCGCCGTTGCACCGCGTACGAGGAGCGCCCCGCCCACTGCCGCTACTTCCCCTTCCACGTCTACTTCGGCGAGGAGGCGGAGGCGGTGGTGAACTACACCTGCCGCGGCGTCGCGCGCGACCCAGCAAGCGACCTTCGCCCCACCTTCGAGCGCGACGTCCTGGGTGTTGCGCCCCGCGCCAAACTCCTCGAAAGCGAGCGCCAGGGGCGCCGCGTCCACGCCGAGTTCGAGCGCAACGCCCGCGAGGCTGGCGCCTGGGGCGACGTGCGGGCCGGCGCCGAACGCGCCCTCGCGGGAGGGCCCCGGCTCTTCGATGGCCCCGCCGACCGCGACGACGTCTGGGACGGCGCCCTCCTGCCCTTCGAGGAAAAGGAGGTCGTGGCGCGCCCCTTCCACCTCACCAAGGATCTCCGCTGGCTCACCTTCCGCCTTGACGGGGACCTCGAAGTGCTTGAGCTGGACGAGACTGGTCGCCTCGACGCCACCACGACGCTCCAGCTCCCCGCGACGTGGACGAGGCCGCCCCCGACGGCGCTCCCAGGCCTCGTGGCGGAGCTCGGGCGCCTGGCCCGGCGCGGCGTCTTCGCCGGCAGCGTCTTCGAGCACGTCCACGACGTGGACTACGAGGCCACCGTGGAGGAGGCGGCCCGCTCCCGGCTCGAGGAGATGGCGGCCGACCTCGCCGTCCGCTCCGCCATCCTCGAACGGCTCGGCATCCCACCCACCAGCCTCGCCGACGAGGCAGCGCGCTTCTACGACTCGGCGTTCCTGGACACCCCCACGGTCGGTGGCTGGCTCTAGGACAAACGGGTTCCTCGGCCTGCGGGCCTCGGAACCGCGTTTGTCCTACGGTCCGGTGTCTAGCAGGGGGCTCCGCCCCCTGCACCATCGCGTTCGAAGGTCGTTGCCGAAGATTGGGTCTGACTGCACCGACCGGTTTGCTGAAGAGCCGGCGAGGGAGTGCTTCGCCGTGATTCGGGCTGCCACGCCGGCCGACCAGCGCGCCGTGAAGGCACTCCTGGCCTTCGCCGGCCTGCCCGAGGCGGGGCTGGAGTCCACCCGGCTTTGGGTCCTCGACGACGGCGGCGTGGTGGGCGCCGTCGGGCTCAAGGTGCACGGCCGCAGCGCCCTCCTGCGGAGCCTCGTCGTCGTCCCGTCGCGCCGAGGGCGCGGGGAGGGGAGGCTCCTGCTCAACCACGCCATCGCCGAGGCGCGGCGGGCCGGCTGCACCCAGGTCGGCGCCCTCACCACCACCATCGCCCCGTGGCTCGCCCGCCTCGGCTGGCGCCCGACCCCGACGAAGGACCTGCCCCGCGAACTCTACGCCTCGGCCGAGCTCAAGGGAGCCTGCCGGGACACCGCGGCGGCGTTCCTCCTCCCGTTGGCGCCGCTTTAGCCTCCCCGGCAGCGGGTCGGAAAACCTTCATGGACCCCCGGCCTTGGCGCGCCTGCATGAGCCTCGACCTCAAGGGCAAGCGCGCCCTCGTCTTCGGTGTCGCCTCGGAGGACTCCATCGCCTGGGCCATCGCCCAGGAACTCGCCGCCCACGGCGTCGCCTGCACCATGGGGTACCAGAAGCGGTTCCTCAGCCGCGTCCTCCAGCTCTTCCAGGGCAAGCCCTGGATCGAGGGGTGGTACGAGTGCGACGTGGCGGCGGAGGACTCGGTGGCGAAGTTCTTCACCGAGGCCAAGGGCTCCTACGACATGATGGTGCACTGCATCGCCTTCGCCCCCGCCACTGCCCTCCAGGACGAGGTGGTGAAGACCACCGAGGCGGACTGGAACACCGCGCTTGGGGTCTCCGCCTACAGCCTGGTCCGGCTCACCCGCCACGCCATGCCCAAGATGAACCGCGACGGCGCCGTCGTCTCCCTCACCTACCTCGGCGCCGACCGCTTCGTCCCCGGCTACCGCGTCATGTCGGCAGCCAAGGCGGCGCTGCAGGAACTGAACCGCGAGCTCGCCTTCACCTGCGGCCGCGAGAAGGGGGTGCGCGTCAACGCCATCTCGGCCGGCCCCATCAAGACCCTCGCCGCCTCCGGCGTCCCCGGCTTCGACATGATCCTGGACTGGATGAGGCACGCCGCCCCCCTCGGCCGGAACGTCTCGCAGCAGGACGTCGCCAAGTCGGCCCTCTTCCTCCTGTCGGACCTGGCGTCCGGCGTCACGGGGCAGGTGCTCTACGTGGACGCCGGCTACTCCATCATGGGAGTCCCGCCCGACCTCGACAAGATGACCCTGCCCGGCCAGGCCCCCAAGGCGCCCCCGGCGGCGAACCCGCTCATCTTCGGCAAGAAGTAGCGGCGTCGCTTGCGGGGCGGCATCCGCGCCCGAGCCGCCTCGCCCCGGCGCCCCTTATGAGGGGCTCCGGGCTCGGCGCCTCGTGCGCGTGATCGGCTTCACCGGGATGCCGGGCTCCGGCAAGTCGGAGGCGATGGAGGTCGCCAAGGCGAAGGCCATCCCGGTCGTCCGCATGGGGGACCTCATCTGGGAGGAGGTGGACCGGCGCGGCTTCCCGCGCGACGCCAAGCACGTCGGGGAGGTGGCGAACGGGATGCGCGAGTCGCACGGCAAGGACGTCTGGGCCCACCGCACCGTCGAGCGGGTCCGCCAAGTCGCCCATGGACGCCCCCTCGTCCTCATCGACGGGATTCGCAGTCAGGAGGAGGTCGAGGCGTTCCGCCGCGAGCTCGGGCACGACTTCACCCTGGTCGCCATCCACACCGACCCCGACCACCGCTTCGAGCGCATGGTCCGGCGCGGCCGCGCCGACGACTCGAAGGACCCCAAGGTCCTCAAGGCGCGCGACGAGCGCGAGATGAACTGGGGCATCGCCCGCACCATCGCGCTCGCCGACGAGATGGTCGTCAACGACTCCACCCTCGACGCGTTCCGCGCCAAGGTGGCGGCGCTCCTGGCGCGCCTTGGTCACTGAACTACGGCTTTCCCTTCCGAAGCCGCGCCACCTTCTCCTTGGCCATCTTCCTGAGAAGCGCTTCGGCTTTGGGGTCGTTGCGGAGGTCGCGGGTCCCAGCCGTCGCCCCCTTCTCGGCCCGTGGCGCGGCGTCGCTTCCGCCGACGAGTGCCCCCGGCCGCGGGGTGGGCACGAGTTCGCCCGCGTTCCACCTGCGGCGGATGGCGTCCTGCGCCTGCTCGAAGGTGTTGGCGCGGCCGTAGGGGCGCGCCGCCTTCGCCTTGCCGTCCCACCTCCAGAGCTCGACGCCGGCCGTGACCAGGATTCCGACCGCGAGCGGGTCGGGGTACTCCTCCTCGAAGACGACGCGCTTGATGCCGCAGTTGGCGAGCATCCGGCTGCACTGCGTGCAGGGCTGCGTCGTGACGTAAAGGTCGGCGCCGTCGATGCTGACCCCAGTCGTGGCGGCCTGCAGGATGGCGTTCTGCTCGGCGTGCAGGCAGGGGCAGATGTCGGCCACCATGCCGCGCGGAATCTGGAGCTCGTCCCGCAGGCAGCCCGTCTCGGTGGGGTGGGGGAAGTTGCGGGGCGCCCCGTTGTAGCCGGTTGTGAGGACCCGCTTGTCCTTGACGATGACCGCCCCGACGAGGCGGCGCGGGCAGGTGCCGCGCGCCTTCACCAGGTGCGTCATGTCCATGAAGTACTGCTCCACGGTGGGACGGTCGGCCACGGGCGCCGCACCTGGTGGAGGGTCAATAGGCTTGGCATGGGCGCCAGGTTCATCCCGGGCCCATGGGTGGCCCGCGCGTGGTCCGCGTCACCGTCACCACCGCGGTCCGACCCACCGAGGACGAGACGAAGGTCCGCGAGGCGGCCCACCGCTTCTTCCCCGACGGCGCCGTCGTCCACCTCCCCGGCCGCGTCGCCGTGGAGTCGCGCGACCTGCGGCCCCTGCGGGCCCGCGTGTGGGAGCTTCGCATCATCGACACCTTCCGCTCCCGCTTCCAGCGCGGCGCCGCCAAGGACGGCCGGTCGGTGACCTTCACGCTCTCCAAGCAGGCCGCCCTCGCCGGCAAGGTCTCCTTCCCGCCCGCCCCGCACCCTCTCGGCGACCTTGAGGTCAAGGTCGAGCTCGAGGAGGGCGACCCGTGGGGTGACGTCGAGGCGCTCGCCTATTGGCTCTGCCCGGAGACCAAGGACGGGGAGATCATCGGCCCCATGCTGCCCTGACCCCGGGCGGCTGGCCGGCCGAAGGCCGTCCCCGGGGGGTTCGGGGGGCGAAGCCCCCCGTTTTTCCAACCGGTGAAACGGGCGCCGAGCGCAGCGAGGCGTCCCGTTTCACCGATCCCAGTTGTACTTGCAGGTCCTGCACACGTAGCGGTTCCCGAGGAGGTGCATCTCGACCTCGCGGCTGTCGCAGCGCGGGCACTTGAAGTAGACGAAATGGCCCTTGCCGGGGCGGCCGCGGCGGGTGTGCTTGGTCTCCCGCACCTTGTGCTTCTGGCAGGCCGGGTTGATGCAGT
>DATDQC010000253.1:0-2914 GCA_035292455.1 Thermoplasmatota archaeon | reverse complement strand
AGGTTCTGGCATGCCCCCCCAAACGGGTCGCGGGCCAAGCAGTGCGGCCGGGGCGGCGGCCCGGTGGACGGCGCGAGCCTTGCCACCTTGGTCGTGGGTCGCCGCATCTTGGCTTTGCGGCGCGCCTGGCGCCGGGCGGGTGCACGGCGGCGAGCGGAGGACTTCCGGACCGGACGGGAGACCCTGCGGGCCTTGCGGGCGGGTTTCTTGGCGGGTCGGCGTCGGCGGGCGGGCATGTCGGGTACCGCGGCAAAAATCGGAACGGCCCTTTAAAAGACCGCGAAAGCTCTCGCCGGCCGTGCCCGGGCTGTGGTTTGAGGAGTTCGCGCCGGGAGCGGTGCTCCGCCACCGCGAGGAGGTCGCGGTGACGCAGGAGGACAACGCCGCGTTCTGCCGCCTCACCCGCAACACCCAGCCGCTCCACCTCGACGAGGCGTACGCCCGCACGACACCGTTTGGGCGCGTCGTGGTGAACGGCCTCTACACCCTGAGCCTCGCCGTCGGGGTGAGTGTCCGCGACACCACGGAGGGGACGCTGGTCGCCAACCTCGGCTACGAGGCCGTCGAGCACCCCAAGCCGGTCTTCCCCGGCGACCGCCTCCGGTTCGAGACCGAGGTGGTGGACAAGCGCCCCTCCTCCAAACCCGGGCGCGGTGTGGTGACCCTGCTGCACCGCGCCCTCAACCAGGCGGGGGACGAGGTGTGCCGGTTCCGGCGCACCGTCATGGTGCAGGGCCGCCCGGGGGCCCCCTGATGGCCAAGCGTGCCGCTGCCCCCGGAGCGCCCCGTCCTTTCCGCTGCCGCAGCCTTCTCTACACCCCCGCCGACCGCCCCGAGCGCTACGTCAAGGCGTGGACCGAGGGGCTCGCCGACATCGTGGCCGCCGACCTCGAGGACGCCGTCGCCCCCGCCGGCAAGGCCGCGGCGCGCAAGGCGGTGGTCAAGGCGCTCGCGGCTTCCCCCAAGGCCAACGCGCTGCGGGCGGTCCGCGTCAACCCCCTGGGGACGCCCGCCTGCGAGGCGGACCTCGCCGTCCTCCTTCCAGCAGGGCCCGATCTCCTCGTCGTCCCGAAGGTCGAGGACGCGGCGGCCCTGCGGCGCCTCGCCGACCGCGTCGAGGCGGAGTCCGCCGGGGCCATCCGCCTCGTCGCCATCCTGGAGACCGCGCGCGGCGTCGTCTATGCCCGTGAACTCCTCAATGGAGCCCCGCTTGCCGCTGCCTGCTTCGGCGCCGAGGACCTCGCCGCCGACGTCGGCATCCGCAAGGGCCCCACGAACCACGAGGTGCTGGCGGCCCGGCAGTGGGTCGTGCTGTGCGCCGCCGCGGCGGGAATCCCCGCCCTCGACATGATCACGGCCGACTACAAGGACCTCGACTTGACCCGGCGCGAGGCGGCCGAGGCGCGCGCCTTCGGCTTCCAGGGCAAGATGTGCATCCACCCGGCGCAGGTGCCGGTCGTCCACCGGGCGTTCCGCCCGTCGAAGGGGGAGTTGGCGTGGGCGCGCAAGGTCCTCGCCGCCGCCCGCAAGGCGAAGGCCGGGAAGGGCGGCGTCACGGTGGTGGACGGCCGCATGGTGGACGTCCCGGTCATTCGCCAGGCCGAGCGGGTCGTCAGCGACATGGATTGATTTTTTTTCGGTTCTCCTCGCGGCACACGGCACGCTGGGGAAGATGGCCTCCGGGCCACAGGTTATCTACGCCTTCTGAATCGCGCCGTCCGAAGGTGCATCCCGTGTCCTCCCGCCTCCCCTTGGTTCTCCTGGTCCTCCTCCTCGCAGCGCTGCCCCCCGTCGGGGCGCAGACCGAACCCGTCGCCACCGTGGCCGTGGAGGGGCTCGCCTCCGGCGTGGCCGCCAACGGCACCCTCGCCGCCGCGCCGTTCCAGGTCACCCTCACGCTCACCAACCTGGTCTGTGTGGGGGCGGGGCCCTTCAGCTTCCCGGTGACACTCAGCGCCGAGAGCAGCGACCCGGACGCCGATGCGCGCGTCAACCCCGCCACCGTGACCTTCGAGGTCGCACCGGGCCAGTCGCTCATCCAGGCCTACGCCGGAACCCGCGACGCGACACTCCTGGTGGACTCCGGTCCCTTCCTGGACGGCCACCCCATCGCGGTGAACGTCACCGCCACGTTCGAGGGCGGCAACCACGGCTGCCAGGGCCTCGGCGGCGAGGCCGCCGGCATCGAGGTTTCGGCGGACACCGTGGTGACCTTTGGTGCCGCGGAAGGCGTCAACCCACCGACATCTTCCGAAGAGCTCCCCGGCCCCACGGTCCCCCTGTTGGCGCTGGCCCTGGGGGCCCTCGCCCTCATCGTCCGCCGGCGGCGCTGATCCAGGCCGCGACACGGCTCCGGAGTGCTGCGTACTTCATCTCGGAGCGGGCGTCATCCTCGGTGACGCCGAAGAAGTGGTCGTAGCCGTGCCCAAGGGCCTGCACCTGGTCCTGGCTGAGGGCGGAGCGCGGGACGCGCACCACGACGAGGACGGCGAAGCAGCGGTCGAGGCGCCGGAACTGCAGCGCGTCGTAGGCGAGGCCTTTGAGATCCTCCGGGCGGATGCCGGTGGTCACCACATCGAGGACGAGGAGGGCGCCGTTCTCCAGTTCCACCACCAGGTCGGCTTGGTGCGGGGTGACGTGCCCTTCGGGGAGCGGCACCAGGACGGCGTGCGGGGTCCGCACCTCGCCCCGCCCCACGCCGCTCCGGAGCGCGAAGCTGGTCCCCTTCGGCGATTCCAGGACGGTGCCCTCAGCCCCGAGGTCGCGGTAAAGAGCGTGGGCGATGGCAAGGCGCGCCCCCGCAGTGATGGAATCGGGGTCGCCAAGAGGACGGAAGGAGCCGGCCGGGGCGGGGGCGGCCTGGGTGCGGGCGGCGACCGCCTTGTTGGGGGGGACGACGACCACGACGTCGTCC
>DATDQC010000252.1:0-4441 GCA_035292455.1 Thermoplasmatota archaeon | reverse complement strand
CCTGGTGGACTCGGTCCCCTCCCTGGAGATCCACGCCGACGACGTCAAGTGCGGCCACGGCAGCACCATCGGCCGTCTCGACGACGACGCGCTCTTCTTCCTCAGAAGCCGCGGCATCGGTGCGGAGACCGCCCGCCTCCTGCTCACCCAGGCGTTCGCGCGCGAGGCGCTCGACCGCGTCGCCCACGAGGGGGCGCGCAGCCACCTCGCCGGACTTCTTGGGTCCTGGTTCGCCGGGCGGAAAGACGTGAGGATGGAGCCATGAGCCCGGCCCGCCGCCAAGCCCGCCCCGCTGCCCCCCGCCGCGTCGGCCACGCCAAGCCCGGCGGCTACGACGTCGCGAAGGTCCGCCGCGACTTCCCCGCCCTGGCGCAGAAGGTCCATGGCAGGCCGCTCGTCTACCTCGACAACGCCGCCACGACGCAGAAGCCGAGGTCGGTCATCGCGGCGGAGCGGCACTACTACGAGCGCGACAACGCCAACGTCCACCGCGGCGTCCATCTCCTCAGCCAGCGCGCCACCGAGTCCTACGAGGCGGGCCGCGAGTCGGCGCGGGCCTTCCTCGGCGCCAAGGAAATCCAGGAGGTGGTGTTCACGCGCGGCACCACGGAGGCCATCAACCTGGTGGCGGCCAGCTTCGTCCGGCCGCGGCTTGGGAAGGGGGACGAGGTCCTCATCTCGGGGATGGAGCACCATTCCAACATCGTCCCGTGGCAGCTCGTCTGCGACGCCGCCGGCGCGCGGCTCCGGGTCGTGCCCATCACGGACGACGGCGAACTGGTGTGGGACGAGTACCTCCGTTTGCTGGGGCCGCTGACCCGCATGGTCTCGATGGCGCACGTCTCCAACGCGCTGGGCACCGTCAACCCGGCGCGCGACATCGTCAAGGCGGCGCACGAGAAAGGCGTCCCCGTCCTCCTCGACGGCGCGCAGGCGGCCCCCCACATGGAGGTGGACGTCCAGGGCCTGGGCTGCGACTTCTACGCCTTCTCCAGCCACAAGGTGTACGGCCCCACCGGCATCGGCATCCTCTACGGCCGCCGCGAGCACCTCGAGGCGATGCCGCCGTACCAGGGGGGCGGCGACATGATCCGCTCGGTGACGTTCGAGAGGACCACCTACAACGACCTCCCGTACAAGTTCGAGGCGGGCACCCCCAACATCGCGGGGGCGGTGGCCCTGAAGGCGGCGCTCGACTACGTCGAGGCCCTGGGCCGGCCGCGTATCGCCGCGCACGAGCACAGCCTCCTCCGCAAGGCCACCGACGCCATCACGGACGTGAAGGGCGTCCGACTGATCGGCACGGCGAAGGAGAAGGCGGGCGTCCTCTCGTTCGCGATGGAGGGCATCCACCCCCACGACGTGGGGACCATCCTCGACCGCGACGGCATCGCCATCCGCACCGGCCACCACTGCGCCCAGCCTGTCATGGAGCGCTTCGGCGTCCCGGCGACCTGCCGCGCCAGCTTCGGTCTCTACAACACCGAGCGCGAGGTCGAGGCCCTGGCGGCCGGCGTGGAGCGGGTGCGGAGGCTCTTCGCATGAGCGACGACGCCATGCGTGAGCTCTACCAGGAGACCATCCTCGCCCACAACAAGAGCCCCCGCAACTTCCGCACCCTTCCCGGCGCCACCCGGAAGCAGGAGGGGTTCAACCCGCTCTGCGGCGACCGTGTCACCGTCTTCGTCCGGCTCGACGGCGACCGGCTCGCCGACGTCGCCTTCCAGGGCTCCGGCTGCGCCATCAGCACCGCGAGCGCCAGCCTGATGACCGAGGCGGTGAAGGGCCGCAGCGCCGCCGAGGTGGAGGGCATCGCCTCCGAGTTCCAGCACCTCATCCTCCGCGACTGCCCCGCCGACGCCAAGGTGCTCGGGAAACTCCGCGTCTTCGCCGGCGTCGGGGAGTACCCGGCCCGGGTCAAGTGCGCCACCCTGTCGTGGCACGCCCTCCTTTCCGCGCTGCGGGGCGAGAAGAAGCCGGTGAGCACCGAATGAGCAGTGTTGCCGTGCGCCGCGACGTGGACGCCGTCACCATCCCGGACGGCAAGCCGACCCGGCTCGCCAAGGGGACCGCGGTCCGCCTCACCCAGGCGCTCGGCTTCTCCTACACCGTGCAGACCGAGCGGGGCGAGAAGCTCCGCATCGCCGGCAAGGACGGCGACGCCATCGGAGAGCCCGTGGTCGGCGTCGTTGGGGACAAAAGCGCCCCCAAAGACGCGGAGGAGGTCGAGACCGTGGCGCGAAAGCAGCTCACCGGGGTTTACGACCCCGAAATCCCGGTGGACATCATCAACCTGGGGCTCGTCCACGCCCTCAAGGCCGCGCCCAAGGGGAAAGGTTTCCACGTCGAGGTCCGCATGGGGCTCACCAGTCCAGGCTGCGGGATGGGGGACGTCCTGGTGAAGGACGTCGAGGCGGCGCTCAAGACCATCCCCGGCGTCGTCTCGGTGGACGCCCAGGTCGTGCTGTTCCCGGTCTGGAACCCCCACACCATGATGAGCGAGGCGGCGAAGCTGAAGCTGGGGATGCTGTAGGTCAGGCCTGCTTCCGCGGCGGCCGCCTGCCGCGTGACCTTCTCTGCAACTGTCGGACAAGACGCTCCAGATCGATGAGGTTCGTGACGGCCTTGCCCGACCCCGGGCAGTGCTTGCCGATGAGGTAGTCCTTGTGGCGCGGCACGGGGCCGCGGTCCAGGAAGATGCGGCTGCACTTCGGACAGGTGAAGGCGGTCATCACCATGTCCGGGTCCATCCCCTGGAACGGGTTTATCTTTGTTGGCTAGAACGGGCACGGAACCCCCGGCGAGGTAGGTTCGAGGCCGCACGTCCCACGTCCGCCGGCTTTGCACCTAAACCCCCTGGTCACAGATTACGCAGATTTCACAGATTCCCTGCGATGTCGTAATCTGTGAAATCTGCGTAATCTGTGGCTTAGGTGCGGGGCGGTGCGATGGCACGGACTTTGGGTGCAAAGCCACGTCCGCCGCAAACCCTATCCCGCCCATCACGGCTCCTGCACCCATGCTCCGCTCCCTCCTTGCGGCCTTGCTCTTCGCCTCACTCGCCCTCGCCGGCTGCTCCGGCGGCTCCGACGGCGATTCCGACGACGAGGGCGACCACGGCTGCACCATGGAAGAGTGCGCCTCCGGCACCATGCCGCCCATGACGACGACCACGCCGCCGGCGACGTCGCAGCCGCCCACCACCGGCCCGACGACCTCTCCCGCACCCACCCCGCGGGAGCCGATGACCTTCGAGATCACCATCACCGGCAACGACTTCGTGGACGGCTCCATCGCGGTCCAGGCCGGCGACACCGTGCGCTGGCTCCACCGCGACGGGGCGGTCCCGCACAGCGTCACGGCCGACGACGGCACCTTCGACTCGGGCGAATGCCCGGGCACCACCTGCATGCAGGAGCTGCCGACCCGCGACACCTTCGAGTTCACCTTCGACGCCGTCGGCGAGTTCCCCTACCACTGCCGGGTGCACGCCACCATGACCGACACCATCACGGTGGTGGCGTCGCTGCCGATGAGCCTAACCTAGTTGTGATTCCGGTGAGTTGGGGTTATTCCCCCCGGATGAGAGAACATGCCCCCGACTTCGAAAAACGTTTCCGGGGGCATGGAGAGAATTGCCTTTTGCGCCCGTAAACGACCGTCATCATTCGAACGCGTGGGACGATTCGTCCTTGCAGCATCGCTTCTGGTCGCGGCCCTTTCCCTCACCGGCTGCAGCGGCGGCGGAGGGGACCTCGCGGAGCCGTCGCTCGGGCAAAGGACGGTGCCGCCGAGGGGGACGACCGGTTCGGCCCATGGTGCTTCGACCTCGGCACCTCACTCCGCCTCCACGACGTCGGCGCCCGTGACGCCGACGGCCACCCCGTCGAGCGGATCCCCGGCCCCGACGACCCCCGCCTCGACGACGCCTCCACCCCCTACAACCTCGCCCCCGGCCACCACGCCACCACCGACCACGACCACGCCTTCGACCACGACGCTTCCCTGGACGACGGCACCGCCTCCAACCACCACGACCTCCTCCCCGACGCCAACGCAAGGGCCTGGCGCCTTCGCGGTCTCCATCTCCGGCTTTGCCTTCAGCCCGCAGGGCCTGACCATCCCGACGGGCTCGACGGTGACCTGGACCAACTTCGACTCGGCCGCCCACACCGCGACCGCCAACGGCGGCGCCTTCAGTTCGGGAAGCCTCGGCCAGGGGCAGTCCTTCCCCTTCACCTTCAACGCGGCGGGGAGCTTTCCGTACACGTGCGCGTTCCACGGCGGGATGACGGGCACCGTCACGGTCACGTGAGGCTCGGTGGACTTGGAGGACCGTACCTGCCAAGACTTGACAGGTTCGGTTCCAAGCGATAGGTAGGGTATCCCCAACGTCATTCGACGAGAAACGGGGGGGCCGACCTATCGGCAACTGTTGTTC
>DATDQC010000251.1:0-4408 GCA_035292455.1 Thermoplasmatota archaeon | reverse complement strand
TCCCAGTACGAACCGGCCCTGAACGCCATGCGCTCGCGCTCGCGCATCACGACGAGGCGGACCGCGACCGACTGCACGCGGCCGGCGGAGAGGTTGCCGCCCACCTTCTTCCACAGCAGCGGGCTGAGGGCGTAGCCGTAGAGGCGGTCGAGGATTCGCCGCGTCTCCTGCGCCTGCACGAGGTTCGCGTCCAGCTCGCGCGGGTGGGCGAGGGCGTTCTGCACCGCCTCCTTTGTGATCTCGTCGAACGCGATGCGACGGATGGGGACCTTGGGCTTGAGGGCCTCGACGAGGTGCCAGCCGATGGCCTCCCCTTCGCGGTCGGGGTCGGTCGCGAGGAAGAGCTCGTCGGCCTCCTTGAGGCGGGCGCGGAGCTCTTTGAGGACCTTGTCCTTGCCGGGGATGGTGACGTAGTAGGGCTTGAACCCGTTCTCGACATCCACGCCGAAGTCGGCCCACGCCTCGCCGCGGATGGCCTCGGGGATCTGCGTCTTCGACGACGGCAGGTCGCGGACGTGGCCCATGCAGGCGTCCACCTTGTAGCCCTTCGGCAGGAACTGCTGAATCTTCTTGCTCTTGGTCGGGGACTCGACGATGACGAGCTTGGCCATGGCGTGGTGTTCCGCGGGGACGGCCCACGCCGTGTGTGGCGCAAAAGGCTTTTGCACGGCGCGTCGCGGCCTCTCACCCCCGTAGGGGGTGAGGGGACGGACGGAGGCGGATACGGGGATCCGCGGCTACGCCGGCCCTTCCGAACCTCGTCCTTCGCGCGCCTGTGGGGAAGGCTGGAAGGCCAGCAGCCCATACAACGCCGAGGCGCCTACGATGATGCAGAAATCGTAGAAAATGTTCCACGGCGCATAGGGAAATAGAGGCTTGCCGCGTCATGATCGAACGCCGCATGGCGCCCAACTTCACGGCGCTGGCCAATCCGTGGACGGTGAACCTCATGCCTGGCCTTTTGAGCGCATGAGCCGCTCCAACTTGGCGACGAGCGCCGGCAATTCGCGGTGGGCCGTGTCCCAGACGATGCCATAGTCCACCAGGTCGTATCCATGCGCCAGCTTGTTTCGCATGCCGGTGGCGTCCGTCCATGGGATTTCCGGGTGCCGGGACTGGAAATCCTTGGGCGTGCGGTTGGCCGCCTCGCCGATGATCTCGATGAGGTGCGCCAAGGCAAGGTTGCGAAGCCGGTCCATCCCGCCGCGCTCCGCGCCGGCCGCCAACGCCACGGCTTCCTTGGCATGGTCGAGCATGTCCTGGACGCAGACCCAAGGGTCATGCCGCGACATACTGCGCCTGCGCCTCCTTGAGGACCTCGGCGACGAAGTAGGGGCTCAGAAAGCCCTTCGTGTTCAGGTCCACGCGACGGCCAATCAGGCTGGAAAGCTCGCGCTCCATGGCGACCAAGCCCAGGAGGCCAGGCCCGTGGCCCTCCTCGAACTCCACCAGAACGTCCACATCCGATTCCGGCCGAAAGTCGCTGCGAAGCACCGAACCGAACAACGAGAGCTCGCGGATGCGGTTGCGGCGACAGAAACCCGCCAACTCCCCTTTGGGGATGCGAATGCGCGGTTCTGCCATGAGTTGGGCAGCGAATCCCTACTTGAAACCCTTGTCGTTCATGGCGCCGACGAGTCCAGTGGCTCCACGCCGGCGCAGCCTGCCCGCGGACGAAGTCAGGTCAGACCTCGTTCATGCCATCCAGGAGGGGGTCGGCTCCAATGGATATCAATCCACGACTGCTCCGACAGCTCGCCAAGGCCGTCCGGGGAGTCGTACTCCGTGAGGCGCCCGAGGCCATCCATCCCGTACGCCATCTCGCCCCCGCACTACACCGGCCCTTCTGAAATTCGTCCTTCGTGCGCCTGGGGGGAAGGCTGGAAGGCCCGCGGCGTCGTACCAGTACTCCGCGACCTTCGTCGGCGTCGACTCGTCGGTCCACACCTCGCGCAGGCGGTTCTTGAAGTCCCACTTGTACGCGTCTCGCCCCCGCCGTGCAAGCGGTCCTTCGAGGTGAGCCGCGAGGCGGCGTCGTAGGCCCTCATCGAGTCTGCCCCACGACGACGCTATTGGTTGAGAATGAGCCGAGCATGATCCAAGAACGTTCGGGCGTTCTGAATCAACTGCCATGGCGTAGTAGGCCCGACTGGCGGCATCGCGCATGAAACCGTCCCCCAAGAGGCTCTGCGCGCCGGCAATCTTCTCCTCGGCCAACTCCAGGTGCAGCCGCGCCTCATCCGCTGACAGAAATCCCCTCCCGGGCCACGTTCTCGTGGAACGCCGTCTGGAGCTCCGCGATGCGGTTCCAGCGCTCGGAGGAAAAGACATGCGTGCTCAGCAAAACCCCCGTGTCCAGAAAGATGCGCGTCGTGACGCCTGCCATCACGGCCCGGCCCTCAGCTTCGGCGCCGCGCCACCGGACGAGGAGGTCCACGTCGCTCTCCGGCCCCGGCTGACCCCGCGCAACGGACCCGTACAGCACGACCTCGATAATCCTGTCGCCCGCCCGTTGCTGCACCTCTTTCATGAAGCGCCCAAGCGCCCCCCGAACCGGCTCGGAGACCGCCAAGTCCGTCAAGGTCGCGTGCTTCACGCACCACCCAGAGCCGGCAAACCCAAAACCGTTCCGGTCCATGGCAAACCGGCCCAAGGGTCATGCCGCGACATACTGCGCCTGCGCCTCCTTGAGGACCTCGGCGACGAAGTAGGGGCTCAGGAAGCCCTTCGTGTTCAGGTCCACGCGACGGTCAATCAGGCTGGTTTTCATGAAGGACGGCCCGAAGTTGGCCAAGCTGTACCCTGACCGCGAATCCATCCCATCGGGCGTATGCTCGCTCCAGCTGACCCAAGAGCAGGCGCCCTGGATTGTTTGCCCCCATCGGCTTCTCGACATGGTTCACGCCGGCCAAAGCGGCAATGCCCACCAAGCGCACGTTCTGAAAGCGGTTATTGGAAAGCTGGGGTACGCCGCGGGGACCAAGCTGGGCGTGTGGGCTGAAGTCAAGATGCAGCTCACCGACGCCGAGACGAAGAAGGACTTCGACTATTCCTTCGACTTCGCGCCATACCGTGCCATCTTGGCCGCCTGAATTTCTGGAAGAAGTTCCGGTGCAGTAAACGCGAGTGTGGCCGCACCGTCGCAGGAGTAGCAGCCGCTTGCGGGTGCCGGTTCACTTGAGTTGAGGAGCATCCACGCCCCGCTCACGCACACCACCGTGGACTGCGCGAAGGAGGGTTGGGTGAGGTTGAAGCCGTACGCCGTGAAACCGCACTCACCGGAGACACCGTCGGCGCCGGCGTCGGGGTCGAGGCAGGCCTCGACGTGGGGCTGCGCCTCCTCGTCCTCCTCCGCCTCAAGGAAGACGGGGCAGGGGGCTGAGAGTGTTGCCGCCTCCACGACGGGCCGGTCCATGACGACGATAAGCGTCGTCATTCACTTCATGCAGATTCATTAAGCCCCTGGCGTCGGCGCCATCGCTGTCGCAACGCCGGAGTCGCAACGAGGCCCCCTATCGCGCCAAACAGCAGGGAGGCTGAAACGATGGCAACCGTCACGCAATCCACGACCCAGTCGCCGCGAAAGGCCTCCGGTGCGAAGGCGGCCAAGGACGCCGCTGCAACCCCGACCATCACTCCCTTGTGACGCAATACGTCGCGCTCAACACGCAATTGACGCGGATCTGGCTCAGGTGGAGGTACATTTTTCTGCCCTCGCGCCTCCTCTGCTCTGCGGGCTGCAAGTCGCTTGCGCATCCGCGAGGCCAAAATGTAAGATAGCATAACAAGAATCACTCCACCACTACCGACCTGTAACGGGGGCTTCACCAAATGGCAGTCGCCCCCTTCAATGAGACGAGACAGACCGATGACGACCATGAAAACAACCGTTGCCGAGGTCATTGCAATCCCCGTGGCAATATCCGCGAGCTGCCTGGCATCAATCTCATGTTCATCTCGCGGCATGTCGCGCCGGTAGACTAATCTGTACGGAGGGACGCTTCCCGTATCAGAAGACACAGCCCAGCATCTCCGCTTCTCCTGTCTTGAATTCAACGACGGCCCCGATAGTTTTCTCGGCTGTATTTTTTCCTGCGCTGAAAGCCGCTTGGTGAACACCGACAACCAACTCAATGGAATCGAAGATTACGCATTCCGCGACCGTAACCACATAATCGCCCCAACATCCCACCAACGACTCCGCGACAATTAGTCCACCCGCGACAGCTACTCCCGCGCCGCCACGGGTCGCCGCTACCCCAATCGTGATGGCGCTGTCAAGCGATGCAGCATGGTTTCCCACGCATTTCCAGAATTCCGGATCAGTGAGTTCCTCTACCCATTCCCAGGAGGCAACCTCATCAATAGCCGCTTCCACAGTATCTCCGGCCTGCTTCGCGGTTTCGAC
>DATDQC010000250.1:0-9612 GCA_035292455.1 Thermoplasmatota archaeon | reverse complement strand
CACCCCAGGAATCCCAGGGCCTGCACGGCCTGGCCCAGGTACGGGACGAGCCGGAGCTTGTTGAGGAGCACGCCGACCACCTGGAGGATCCCCGCCACGAGCATGCCGACCAGGTTGAAGCGCGCCAGCGGCCCGAGTTGGCTCCAGGCCCGCTGCAGGGCGGCGCGCTTGGTGGCCCGCCGGCCCGCAAGGCGCTCGTGGATGGCGAAGACCATGGCGGTGTTGAACAGCGACCCGGCGACCGCGAACGGATAGAAGAGCGGGAGAAGCAGGAGAGTCAGGACGAGAAGGCCAAAGGGCGGGGCGACGCCGAGGGATTCCATCCACGCGTCGCCGTAGGCGAAGGCCAGCACGCCGAAGCCGCCGATGGAGACGGCAAGCAGGAGTGCGGAGAGGAGCGGAAAGACCCCGAGGTCCCGTTCGCGCCCAAGGAGCCGCATCGCCTGGCCAAAGATGGTGCGGCTCGTCCTGTAGCGCTCGCCGAACGGGATGCGGGCGGTGCGCCGCGTAATCATCGGACGGGGAGTACGGCCTCGGGACTTCAGCCTTCCCGGCGGGCCGGCCATCGAACGGCTTAAGAGAAGCCTCCCTGTCGGCGCGCCGCCGCCCTTGATTTCGAGGGTGCCGGTCCTGTAGTGTAGCGGCCAATCATGGTGCCCTCTCACGGCACCGACCCGGGTTCAAATCCCGGCAGGACCACTCTCGGACAAACGGGTTCCTCGGCCTGCGGCCTCGGAACCGCGTTTGTCCGAAAGTTAGGTTTCAAGCAGGGGGCTCCGCCCCCTGCACCCCCACGACGTTTTTTTGGCGAGGCGCGATTCGAACCGGTTCGTCTTTCACCTTCCTCTGCGAATCCGTCTTGGCGTGAGGGGGGCCATGACGGGATGATGCCCTGCGAAGTCTGCGGCGCCTCCATGCGCTTCGTCAAGGCGCACTACGAGTGCCCCACCTGCCATTTTCTCAAGCCCTGCTGCGAACCCGACGTGTGCGCCTGACCCGTCACAGCGGATGGTCGAAGACGCGGTACTCCGTCTCTTTCATCCCGAGCCCGCGGTAGGCCCGCAGCCCCGCCTCGTTGTGGCCCTCGACGTAGAGGCGAACGCTCCGCACGTCCCCCTGCCGGCGCGCCGCCTCCCGCACCCCCTCGTAGAGCCGGCGGAACAGCCCCTCGCCGCGCCGTCCGGGGACGACGTGGACCGACTGCAGCCACCAGTACCAGGCGTCGTGCCAATCCGACCACTCGAAGGTGACAAAGAGGGAGGCGACGACGCGGCCCCCCTCCTCGAGGACGAAGAAGGCCCCCTTGCCGGAATCCTTGAGGACGGCGGCGACACCGCGGCGGGCCTCCTCGGGGTCGAGGACGAGCCCCTCCGAATCCTTCGCCATGCCAAGGGTGGCCGCGACGAGGGGTTCCAGGTCGGACGGACGGGCGGGGCGGACGGCCACGGGCGTGGATGGCGGGGGCCAGAAAAGAGGGTAAGGGAAAAGCGGAAGAGGGAAACCGGACGGCTTCAGGGGTTCAGTTGGGCCGAACCGAGCGGAAGCAGTCGCGGCAGAAGACGTCGCGGCCCGGGGTGGGCTTGAACGGCACGGTCGTGGCGGTGCCACAGCGGGTGCAGGTGGCGTCGAACGAGGGGCGGTCAGCGCCGCCGCCTGCGCCACCAGCGCCACCGGCGCCGAAGTCTCGGCGGGGCGGGCGGTCGGTGCGGGGCGGTCGGCTCTTCTGGAAGCAGTCCCGGCAAAGCACAGGGCGGGTGCCCGTGGGCTTGAACGGGACGGTGGTCTGGGCGCCACACTGGGCGCAGACCACGTCGAACTCTTCGCGCGGTGCGCGATCTTGGTACATTTCCTGTTCTCCTAAGCGGGCGGCACGCGGGCCACCCGACAGCCGTCCGACATCCTTCTCCTATATCAACTGACGCTTCAGGGAGAGGGGGTCGGCGAGGCCTCGCGGCGGGCCGTGACGTAGGTCCACTCCGCGGTGAAGCGGGGGCCGCCGATGAGGCGCCGCAGCGCCTCCCGCAGCACCTCCCGTCGGTGGGCGACCGCCTGCGGCGAGGGGTCGCGCCCCTCCACCCGCTCGGTTCCCCCCAGCCAGCCGAGGACGCCGTCGTGGTAGACGGAGAGGAAGTCGGCCCACTCTTCGACCTCGACCGGGACCGGACGGCGCTCGAAGCGCTCCACGGCGAGGCCGGCCTTGCGCAGCGCCCGCAGGTAGTGGTCGAGGGGGCGGACCGGGAGGAAGTAGCGGTGCCGCAGCGCGGTGTGCGCCGCCATCGCGGCGGGGTCGTCGAGGACCGCGCGGTAGGCGGCGTAGCGTGGTTCGGAGCGGACGATGGCCATGGCGGTCTCCTGCAGCCGCTCGACCGTCTCGTCGATGATCCACCGCCCCTGCGAGGGGGCGCCGATGTTGCCGGACTGCACATGGACGAGGCCGCCGGGCCGGAGGATGCGCACCCAGGAGGCAAGTGTCGCCTCGAGGTCGGAGTAGAGGTGGATGGCGTTGGCGGAGACCACGGCGTCGGCGCCGCGCCGCAAGAGGTCGAGCCCCACCACCTCGTCCACGCGCCGGAGCCGACGTTCCTCGGGAAGAAACGGGAGGAGACGGAACGCGACGCGGGCGTCGGCCCGGAACTTCTCCGCGGCGAGCCGCAGGAACTTGGGGCTGGAATCCACGACGAGGACCCCGACCTGGCGCCAGCCGAGGGCGGGGAGGAGCCGGTCCTCGAGGAGCCCGGTGCCGCCCGAGTAGTCCACCAGGATGCCGCCCTCCCGGAGGGCGGCGGCGAGCTCCGCCACGGTGGGGTCGAGGTTGGCGTACCAGCCGTGCCGCCCGACGCCGTCGTAGCCCTCCGCGAAGGGGTCAACGGGGGCCTTGGCCCACGGCTCGGAGGGGATGCGCTCGAAGCCAGGGGGCCAAAGCGGGGCCACGGGCGGCGGCAAGCGCTCCGCCTTGATGAGACCGCTACATCCTGAGGTCGGCCTTGACGAACCCTGCGATGTCCGTCGGGAACGTCGCGACCTTGACGCCGGCCGCGGCGAACGCCTTCAGTTTCGAGTCCGCCGTCCCCTTGCCTTTCTCGACGAGGGCGCCCGCATGGCCCATCTTCTTCCCCTCGGGCGCGGTGCGGCCGGCGACGTAGGCGTAGACCGGCTTCCGCTTCACGAGCCCGGTGCGCTGGATGTACTCGGCCGCCTCCTCCTCGTGGCCGCCGCCGATCTCCCCGACGAGGACGATGGCCTTGGTGTCGGGGTCGTTCTCGAAGAGCTTCACGGCGTCGAGGAGGGTCGTGCCCGGGACGGGGTCGCCGCCGAGGCCGAGGCAGGTGGACTGCCCAATTCCTGCCTCCGAAAGCGCCGCGACGATCTCGTAGGTGAGGGTCCCCGACTTGGAGGCGACGGCGACCGGGCCGGGCTTGAAGATGGTGCCCGGAAGAATGCCGACCTTGGAATTGCCGCCGGGGCTGCAGGCGCCCGGACAGTTGGGGCCGATGAGTGTGACACCTTTGGCCTTGGCGTAGTTGACGAAGACCGCGGCGTCGTGGACCGGGATGTGCTCGGTGATGACGATGACGACCTTGACGCCGGCGTCCACCGCCTCGATGACCGCATCCTTGGCGAACGGTGCCGGGACGAAGACGAGACTGGTGTTGGCCTGCGTTTTGGCGACGGCGTCGGCGACGGCGTCGAAGACCGGAACGTCGTGCACCTTCTCGCCGGCCTTCCCGGGCGTCACACCCGCGACCACGTTCGTGCCGAACTGCTTCATCTGGCCGATGTGGAACTGCCCCTGGTACCCGGTGGCGCCCTGGACGACGATGCGTGAGTTGGCGCTGAGGACGACGGACATGGACGATGCGGCGACTTGGGGCGCGGTTATGGGCCTTGCTGCCGAGCCTGGGCAAGGCCAAGGCCGGTCCACAACCTTGAAAAAGCATGATGACACATGATGGAGCATGACCGCAACGATTGCTCTCCCCGAGCAGGTGAGGGACCGCCTCAAGACGTTCGGGCACGCCGGCATGACGTATCCCGAGATTCTCAGCTCACTCATGGACCGCGTCCAGCGCGACGAGTTCGTCGCCTGGTGCCGCCGCCGCTACCTCGAAAACAAGGAATGGGTCGACCTGGACGACATCTGATGCGTATCGAGCTGGACGCCGTCTACGCGGCCGCGCCGTTGCGGGCGATGGCGCCAGAGACGCGGAAGGCCATCCGCAGCGCGCTGCGGAAGTTGGCGGCCGATCCCTCCGGTCGGACCGTGGACCTGGACGTCAAGGCGCTCGACCTGGGCGACGGCCCGCCCGTCCATCGGCTCCGCGTCGGCGAGTGGCGCGCCGCATTCATAGTCGGCAAGGAACTGATTCGGGTCCTGCGCGTCTTCCACCGAAGCGACGGCTACGACTGGGTGGACGACGTGCGGCTCGGCCAGGCCATCGACGACGACGTGGAGCGGGGAAAGAAACGGAAGTGATTCCGCCGTTGTGGGCGACGCCGCCGCGATCGTGGAAGTAAGGGCCGTCGGGGCCATCGGCCTCATCGTGCGGGCGGCGACGACGCGGCTGGTGACGAAGGACGAGGCGCGCTCCGCGCTGGACCGGCTGTTGACTGACTCCTCGATGTTCATCACGAAAGCGCTGGTGGAAAGGGCGAACGCAGCCTTGCCGAAAGGACTATAGTCCGACCATTGTTCGGACTATTGTGGCGGATCTTAAGGTGGCCGATGAGGCATGGCTTGCGACTTGCATGTTGGTTCATGAGAGGAGGACCTGGGACGGCGTCCCCATCCGGGATGTCGTGAGGCGGGCCTCTGTGGAGTTCTACGGCGGACGCCCGCCCCGCGTTGGGGTCTATCGGCACGCAATCGGGCACGCTGTTGCCAACAAACCTCTTCGCACGAGCACAGGGTACCGAATGCTCTCCATGAACCGGGAAGGGCTCATTCGGCCATTTGTTGCGGGCGATGCCTGTCAGCCTGACCGAAACGGAAAGATTCTGCCCAACGCGGAAGATCTGCCCAAGGAATACCACAAGTGGCTAAGCTGGTACAACGACGATTTTGCTCCACGAATCAAGAAATCCGCCTCATTTGCTCCGCCAATCGCGGAGATGTCGCGTCAGAATCCGACCCGCCGTACACCGGCAATTCGCGTGCTAACTCGCCCACGAGGCGAACCGGAAGGAGAAACATTCGAGTACCTCATCTCCCACGAAGTCCTTCGTCTCCTATCCTCGACGGGTAGCCCCCGGATGCTTGTTCTGGAAAAATTGACCTCCGAGGCGAAGGACTGGCTCACGAAGAATCGCATGTTGGCGGGAGATATTCGCTTCCTGGAACTCCTCGAAGACGGGACTACCCGCCCTTTGGAGGTGTAATGTGCCTCGGTCGGCTCCCAGCCGCAGAGCTTCGGAGGTCAGGATGGCCCAGCAGCAAGCGGAGAAAACGGAGCGCTTGGCGAAAGGTCGTCACCGAAACGGCCGCCGTTTTCTTGTTGCGCCTCGGGATTTCTTTGTCGGTCGAGAAGGGTAGGGAACTCGTCAAGTTGCTTTGACAACCTTGTACTTCCCGGGCTCCCGCGCCATCTCGCTCGCCTTCTTGGCCGCTTCCTGCAACGTATTGGCGGTCTCCAAGCCGAAAGAGTGGAGAATCTCGTTGGCCTCCTTCGCGTTCGTGCCCTTGATCCGAGTAATGATCGGAAACTCCACGCCTTCCTTCTGCAAAACCGACACCAGTCCCTTGGCGACGGTGTCGCACTTGGTGATGCCCCCGAAGAGGTTGAGGAACATGACAGCCGGCTTCGCCTTCTTCATGAGGCGCACCGCCTCCGCGACCTTCTCCGGGTTGTCCGTGCCGCTGAGGTCCAGGAAGATTTTGGGTTTCCCCCCGAAGTGGGTGAGGGCGTCGAGAGTAGCCATGGTGAGCCCCGCGCCGTTGGCCATGACGCCGATGTCGCCTTCGAGTTGCACGAGGGCGACGCCCTTCTCGCGCGCCTCCTGCTCCAGCGGCGTGAGGCTCTCGTCCTTCTGCTGGAACTCACGATGGCGGAACAGGGCGGAGTCGTTGAGGACCACCTTGGCGTCGCCGGCGACGACCTTGCCGTCGCGCAGGCTGGCGAGCGGGTTGACCTCGCAGAGCTCGGCGTCCATCTGGACGAACATGCCGTAGAGCTTCTGCATGATGGCCGAGACCTGCTTCTGGGTCTCCCCGTCGAGTCCGGACTTCAGAAGGACCGCGCGGGCGTGGAACGGCTGGAATCCCGTCATCGGATCGATTGTCGTCTTGAAGATGCGCGACTCGGGGACCGCCTCGATCTCGACTCCGCCGTCGGGGCTGAAGATCATCATGTGGCGACGGCTCGCGCGGTCCACGAGGAAGGAGAGGTAGTATTCCTTGGCGAAGTCCAGCTTCTGCGCGACCATCACTTTCTTGGTGACGTGCCCCTTGATGTTGAGGCCCAGGATGGATTTCGTGACGGCGCGGAGCTCGGCCGCGTTCTCGGCGAACTTGACGCCGCCCGCCTTGCCGCGGCCGCCCACCAGGACCTGGGCCTTGACGACGACGGGGAAGTGAGCCTCCTCGATCTTCGATTCCAGGTCGGCCATCGACTCGACGACGAACCCCTTGGCGCACGGGATGTGGTGCCTCTCGTAGAGTTCGCGGCCCTGGTACTCGAAGAGGTTCAACGAGGCACCCTTGGAGGCGGCGAGAAACGGGGTCCATAAGAGGGTTGGGGAGCGCGGGCGACGCTTCGGACGCCTTTTATCGGCGGCCCCGGATGGGTGGCTGGAGGAAGTGACTTGGGAATCTTCGACGTGCCGATGGCGAAGCGGATGCCGTGGGGCATCTTGGCTCTGGTGTTCAATGTCCTGCCCACCCCGGGCGTCGGGACCCTGATCGCGGCGGGGACCACCGACGACCGGAAGCAGATGTACTTCGGCATCGCCCAGTTCCTGGGCTTTGTGCTCTTCCTCGCTCTCTTCCCCGTGATGCCGCTGCTGATCGTTGTCGCCCTCCTTGCCTGGATCTGGTCCATCCTGTGGGGCGTCCTCATCCTGATGCGCGGAGAATGAGGGCCGGGCTGCGCCTCCTCCTCTCCCCGCGGACGCGCGCCGCCTTCGCCGCCCTCAACGTCCTGCCGCTGCCCGGCTTGGGTGCAGTCCTCGCCGGGTGGCGCAACCCCCACACGGACCTGCGCCGGAACGGTTTCTGGCAGATGGCGCTGGTCCTCCTCGGCTCCTACCCCCTCATCCTCCCGGGCGCCGCCGGGCTCGCCTGGGCCGTGTGGGACGCGCTCAGGATGGCTCAGGCGGACCTGCTCCCGCTGCCGCCCCCGCCCGCCCCGCCAGCGTGAAGAGCCCGGCTGCCCTGACGCCGGCATGGCCAAGCCCGTCGTCCTCGTCACCGGCTGCTCCTCCGGCATCGGACGGGAGGCGGTCCTCCACCTGCGGCGCGCCGGCTGCCTGGTCGTCGCCACCGCCCGCCGCCCGGAGTCCATCGCGGACCTTGCCGCCCCCGGCGAGGTGGAGACCGCCCGCCTCGACGTCACCTCCGCCGCTGACCGCGAGGCGGTCGTCCGCGACCTCCTCGCCCGGCACGGCCGCATCGACGCCCTGGTGAACAACGCCGGCTACGGCGCCATCCTCGCGGTCGAGGACACCGGCCTCGACGCCATGCTCCGGATGTTCGACGCCAACCTCTTCGGCCTGCACGAGCTCACGCGGCTCGTCCTCCCCGCCATGCGCCGGCAGGGGAGCGGCCGCATCGTCAACGTCTCGAGTGTCGCCGGCCACGTCGCCGTCCCCCTGCTTGGCGCCTACTGCTCCACCAAGTTCGCGCTGCGGGCCCTCACCCAGGCCCTCGACGGCGAGGTGCGCCGCTTCGGCGTCCGCGCCTCCCTCATCGAGCCAGGCGTCATCAAGACCGCCTTTGGGACTCGCAGCATGGCCGAGTCGGAGGCCAACGTGGACACCGAGGCGAGCCCCTACGCCCCGATGTACCGCCGCTGGGCGACGCGGAGGATGCTGCAGCGCGGCGCCCCCCCCCGCGTCATCGCCCGCCGCATCGTGCACGCCTGCCTCGCCGCCCATCCACGCTTCCACTACTTCGCGCCGTGGCACGACGCCAAGGCGGCCAACCTCGTGAAGCGCCTGCTCCCCGACTCCTGGGTCAACGCCGCGATGCGGGCCTACTTCCGGGGCCGCTGAATTTTCGACCCCCACGCATCCGCAGATGGCCGGGCTCCCAGCCGCGCGGCCGGCTTTTCTCCGGCTGACGCAGTCGGCCGGATGATTACGCAGATTTCGCGGATTGGACCCTTGAATGGAGCGCCGCCTCTCAAGCCCCAATCCTAAATCGTAATCTGCGAAATCTGCGGCTTCCCTTACGGAGAGGACGACGACCTGAACCTCACTTTGTCTTGCGGGACACCACGCCTCCCGCGAACGTCGCCACCAGGTGGGCCGCAGCGCGCGCCGTGTTCCCCGAGGGGTCGAGGTTGGGGGCGACCTCGACGAGGTCCATGCCGCGGCAGCGCGCGTCGGCCGCGACGATGTGCACCACCTCGACGGCCTCGTGCAGGAGGAGGCCGTCGGGTCCGGGAGCGCTGCAGCCAGGAGCGACCGACTGGTCGAGGGCGTCGATGTCAACGCTCAGAAAGAGGTGCTCGACGCCGTCGCCGGCGAGCTCGAGGGCGCGCTTGGCGACCTCGCGCGCCCCCCGGGTCCGCACCTCGTCGCGGGTGACGACGTGGATGCCGAGCCGGACCGCTTCGTCCGCCAGGGCCTTGGTGTTGGCCCAAGAGCGGAGCCCGACCTCGACGAGGTTGCGGCCCTGCACCGGCTTGCCCCCGAGCTCCTCGAGGATGCGGCGGTAGGGGGTCCCGCTCGTCGGCTCCCCCTGGTAGGGGCGGAGGTCGTAGTGGGAATCGAGGACGACGAGGCCGATGCGGCCGGGCCGCGCCTCGTGGAGTCCCGCGACGTGGGGGAAGGAGAGCGAGTTGTCGCCGCCAAGAAGCACCACGGGCGGACCAGCAAGGAACGCCTCCGCGGCGTGGGCCTGCACCAGACGGTGGGTGGCGAGGACCCCCTTGACGTCCACCGGCGCGTCGCCAAGGTCGTGGACGCGGAGCCCGGCGAGGTCGGTGCCCCGGACCGGGTCGTAGGAGCCGAGGAAGCGGAACGCCTCCCGGATGGCGGTCGGCCCGTCCTTGCACCCCTTGCGGCCGATGACGGCGCTGTCGAAGCAGGTCCCGGCGAGGAGGAGGCCCGCGCCCTTCGGGTCGCCCCGGATGAGATCGAGGAAGCGGGGCGCCTTGGGGTCGGGCGTCCGCTCCGGGTACCAGGCCGGACTCGGGGTGAAGGCCATCGTGCCGCTTATTCGGGGGGAGTCCTTCAACGCTTTGCGATGGACGCCGACCTCCTCATCCGCCGCGCCACCGTGGCCACGATGGACGGCCCCCCTGGGCCCCGGGACGCCACCGCCGCCGACGACTGCGGCCTGGAGGCAGGCTGGACCGTGGCGGTGAAGGGGGGCAGAATCGCCTGGGTGGGGCCCGACCCGGACTGGAAAGGCAAGGCGGCCACCACCCTCGACGCCAAACGGCGGCTCCTCAC
>DATDQC010000249.1:0-3725 GCA_035292455.1 Thermoplasmatota archaeon | reverse complement strand
CCACTCCGACTCGTCCCAGCCGTCGCCGATGACGGGAGTAGCGCCGGGATGGGCCGCGAGCCAAGCCCGCAAACGGGCGAGCGCCTCGTCGAGGCTGCGGGCGCCCCGGAGGTCGGGGCGGTTCTTCTTGAGGCCGACATGGAGGAAGTGGGTGTGGGCGTCCACGAAGCCAGGGAGCACGACGCGCCCGCCAAGGTCCTCGACCTCGATGCCGCGCTGGCGGGCCAGGCGGCGGATCTCCTGGTCGCGCCCCACCGCGACGATGCGGTCCCCCTCCCACAGGATGGCCTCCTCGACGTGGCCGGGGGTGTCCATGACGTGGACCGTCGCGTTCGCCAAAGCGCGCCCCTTCACGGCGGTGGCGACCCCGGCGGCGTTGATGGTTGTTCCGCGGCTGGAGCGGGCCCCGAGCACAAGACGTAAGTCTGATGGTCAAGCCCCCCTGAGCTTCCGGTGGGCCCTGTCAGGGGGTCTGTTATCGGACCCGGGTGCCGATGGACCCCCCTGATAACAAAACGGTGGTATATCCGGCCCCCGTATCTTGCCTTCCCCGTGGATTCATAAGCCACGGGGTCGGCCCACGAGGCCGGGATGGGATGCACGGGGTGGGATGAACCGCGGCTTCGCGGGGACGCCTGTGCGCCCCGTCGCCGTGGGCCATCACCCCCGCCATCCAAGCCGGGTCAACGGGGGGGTAAGGGGTAAAACGAAGCGGAAGAAGGGGAAACGGTCATCATGAGCGACGTTCCATTGAACCTGAAAGGCGGCATCCTCGTGCACAGCGCCAAGAAGGCCTCCGCGCCGCAGGGCACCGCCCCGGCGCCCGAAACCATGGTCGTCACCGCCGCCGCCCCGCTGCGGGGCCTCCACGTCGAGCGCCGCTACACCAGCCCGGGCAAGGACCCCTTCGACGGCCTGGAGTGGACCACCCGCAAGTCGGTCATCAAGGAGCCCGACGGCACCGTCGTCTTCCAGGTCGACCGCGCCCAGGTCCCGGCGGAGTGGAGCCAGCTCGCCACCGACATCATCGTCTCCAAGTACTTCCGCAAGGCCGGGGTCCCGCAGGCCGACGGCTCGCTGGGGCCGGAGACCAGCGCCGCCCAGGTCGTGCACCGCATCGCCCACGCCGTCCGGTGGTGGGGCGAGAAGGCGGGCTACTTCGCCGCCCGCGACGACGCCGACGCCTTCGAGGCCGAGCTCAAGCACATGCTCATCACCCAGAAGGGCGCCTTCAACAGCCCGGTCTGGTTCAACTGCGGCCACGCCCTCGTGTACGGCGTCCAGGGCTCGGGCGGCAACTGGGCGTGGAACGAGGAGACGCGCCAGGTCGAGCAGATCAAGAACAACTACGCCCGGCCGCAGTGCAGCGCCTGCTTCATCCAGCGCGTCGAGGACAACCTCGTCGAGCGCAAGGGCATCTTCGAGCTCCTCGCCTCCGAGGCCCGGCTGTTCAAGTACGGCTCCGGGACCGGCTCCAACTTCAGCCGCCTCCGCAGCAAGTACGAGAAGCTGCAGGGCGGCGGCACCTCCTCGGGCCTGATGTCGTTCCTCAAGGTCCTCGACTCCGGCGCCGGCGCCACCAAGTCGGGGGGCACCACGCGCCGCGCCGCCAAGATGGTCTCCCTCGACATGGACCACCCCGAGATCGAGGATTTCATCAACTGGAAGGTCCGCGAGGAGAAGAAGGTCGCCGCCCTCATCCAGGCTGGCTACGACTCTGACTTCAACGGCGACGCCTACGGCACCGTCTCCGGGCAGAACTCCAACAACTCGGTCCGCGTCACCGACGAGTTCATGGCCGCCGTCAAGGCGGACGGCGAGTGGAAGACGACAAGCCGCGTCGAGCCCGGCGAGGTCGTCAAGGCCTACAAGGCGAAGGACCTCTGGGACCAGATCGCCTTCGCGGCGTGGGCCTGCGCCGACCCCGGCACCCAGTACGACACCACCATCAACACTTGGCACACCTGCAAGGCGACCGACCGCATCTACGGCTCCAACCCCTGTAGCGAGTACATGTTCCTCGACGACACGGCGTGCAACCTGGCGAGCCTCAACCTGATGAAGTTCGTCAGGAAGGACGGCAGCTTCGACCTCGACGCCTATCGCCACGCCATCCGGGTCTTCTTCATCGCGCAGGAGATCCTGGTCGGCTACAGCTCCTACCCGACGCGGGACATCGCCAAGAACTCCGAGGACTACCGCCCGCTCGGCCTCGGCTACGCCAACCTTGGCACCCTCCTCATGGTGGCGGGGCTGCCCTACGACTCGCCGGAGGGGCGCGCCATCGCCGGCGCGCTCACCGCCATCCTCACCGGGCACGCCTACCGCGTCTCGGCCGAGATGGCCGCCGTGAAGGGCGGCTTCGAGGGCCTCAAGGTCACCGACGCCGGCGGCAAGTCCAACCACGACACCATGGCGGAGGTCATCGGGATGCACCTTTCCGCTGCCCACCTCCTGGGGCGGACCGGCAGCCCCCTCCCGCAGATGGACGGGGTGGACCTCGCCGCGCACGGCCTCAGGGACCTCACCGCCCCTGGCATGAAGGGGGCCAAGGAGGCCTCGTTCAGGGCCTTCGCGCCGGTCTTCGACGCCGCCGTGGAGGACTGGGAGGCCGCGCTCGAGCTTGGCAGGAAGTACGGCTGGCGCAACGCCCAGGCGACGGTCCTGGCCCCCACGGGGACCATCGGCCTCCTCATGGACTGCGACACCACAGGCGTGGAGCCCGACTTCAGCCTGGTGAAGTTCAAGAAGCTCGCCGGCGGCGGCTACTTCAAGATCATCAACCAGAGCGTCCCGGCCGCCCTGCGGAACCTCGGCTACACCGAGGCGGAGATCAAGGCCATCGAGCGCTACGCCATCGGCCACGGCACCCTCGAGGGGGCGCCGGTGACCCGCGAGACCTTCCTGCAGAAGGGGTTCACGGAGGAGGAGTACCAGGAGGCGTACGACGCCGTCGCGCAGTCGAGGTCCTTCAACGACTACACCCCGAAAGTGAACCCGAAGGCGATGCGGGAGAAAGGGTTCTCCAAGCAGGCGGTGGAGGCGGTCACCGCGTACGTCGAGGGGCACCAGACCGTCGAGGGCAGCCTGGTCAAGGCGGAGCACCTCGCGGTCTTCGACTGCGCCAACAAGTGCGGCGACGGCAGCCGGTTCATCCACCACACTGGACACCTCCGGATGATGGCGGCCACCCAGCCGTTCCTGTCGGGGGCCATCAGCAAGACCATCAACATGCCGAGCGAGGTCACCGTGGCGGATGTGCGCGACGCCTACGAACTGGGCTGGAAGCTGCAGCTCAAGGCGGTCGCCCTCTACCGCGACGGCAGCAAACTGAGCCAGCCGCTCTCCTCGGGCAAGAAGGAGAAGGCGGAGGCCAAGGAGGGGCCGGAGGGCCTCGCCCACGGCGAGATCGAGAAGCCGCCGCAGGAGAACGACTCCGGCTTCAAGCGCACCGTCACCATCTACACCGCGCGCGGCGCCGAGAAGGTGGACATCCAGGTCTGGGAGTACACCGACGGCCGCCCCTGCGAGGTCTTCGTCGGCGCCCGAAAGTCGGGCACCCTGGTGGACAATTTCCTCAAGGAGATTGGCAAGAACTACAGCCGCTGCCTGCAGCTCGGGATGAGCCTCGACGAGCTCACGAAGAAGCTCATCAACGAGAACGGCCCGCTCACCGGCCAGACCGACCACCGCTACATCAAGAGCTGCCTCGGCATCCAGGACCT
>DATDQC010000248.1:0-2252 GCA_035292455.1 Thermoplasmatota archaeon | reverse complement strand
GGTCCCACGTGTTCCGCTAGCCTCAAAGGGTGTCGCGGGGCTGGGCGGGCGTGGCCCGGGCGGCGCTGGCACTCCTTCCCGTCCTTCTGCTGGCCGGCTGCTTCTCCGAGATTCTGACACCGGTCCCCGACTCGGTGCTCGCCTTCACCTGCGCCGTCCTCGACCCCGCCGTGGCCGACCGCGTCGAGGTGGAGCCGTGGAGCGCTGCCGGGGTGGAGTTGGATGCGGGGCGCGCCCTGGAGGCGCTGCGGGGGGAACTGCAGGCCATCACCGGGAGGCCTTCCGCGTCGGTGGTCGTCTTTCCCGAGCGGGAAGGGCCGACGGTGCCTTCTGGGGGCTGGACGCCGGAACGCGTCACCTCGTGGGGGCAGCAACATGTGTTCCTGGAGGACCGCAGCGTAACCTTGAGCGTGTTCTTGGTCCCGTCGCTCGGAGAGAACGCGACCGGCGCCTCCGGCCCCGGCGTCGTCGCGCTGGCCGAGGACGCGGTGGAGGCCATCGCGGACCGCCTCGACGTGTCCCCCCTCGACGTGGCCCGGGTCGTCCTCCTGCACCACGCCGGCCACGCCCTCGGGGCGGTCAACCGCGGCATCCCGGTGCAGGACCCCACGATTCAAGTGTGGGAAGGGCCTCCTGGCCATGAGCCCGACCCCGCCTCCGTGATGAACGTGGGCTGGGAGGACGCCGACGAGGCAGCCTGGGCCCCCGGCGCCGGCTACTTCGCGTACTCGGATGGGCTCCGGAGGGACTGGGCGGCCGCCACCGGCCCGCAGGGTGTGTGCAACGCATGAGCCGCCTCTACGAGGACTCCCTCAAGCTGACGGTCAACAAGAACCTCAGCGACATCCGCATCCTTCTCACGTGGGCCGAGGAAGCCTCGGACATCAAGGAGAAGATTCAGCACACCGAGCAGGCGCTCCGCCTCTTGGCCGAGGTCGTCGAGAGCCTGCGGGAGTTGCGTTAGGGGCAGGTCCCGCTAGGCGCCGGGGTCCGCGTTGACGCGCTCCTCGATGGGGATGCCGGTGAGGGGCACCATGGGCTGCGCCGCCATGACGTGGACGACGGCGGCCGAGAGGTCGAGCGCGGTCTGGAAGCCGGCGACCACGTCCGCCTCGGAGCCGGCGGAGAGCACCATGGTGTCCCAGGTGTCGATGAAGTGCCAGAACGGGTAGATGCCGTAGGGCAGGGTGACGGGGACGTTGAGGGGAGCCTGGGCGTTGTAGAAGTCGCTGGTGAGGAACAGGTAAGGAACACCGAGGACGCCGAAGTTGCGGAAGTCGGTGTCCCCGAGCTGCCGGAAGGGCAAGCGGTCCCCGTTCGGGAGGTCGAGGCCGGGGCCGTCGTAGAGCATGGCACCCTCCGGGACGCCCATCGCCCGCGTCGTGTCCTGCACGAACGCCAGGAGCTCCGGGCTGTTCTGGCCCACCTCGATGGGGGAGTCCACGCCCGGCCAGTTGAGGCCGAACATGTCGAGGTCCACCATGGCGCGGAAGTCGAGGGCGCCGTAGGGGGTGTCGCCGTCCACCGCCGCCTGCACGAAGGCGCTGCTCCCCTCGAGGCCGCGCTCCTCGCCGTCGAACTCCACGAACGCCACGGTGTACCAGGTCGGCACGCTGGCGAAGGCGCGCGCCAGCTCCAGGACCAGGATGGTGCCCGAGCCGTTGTCGTACGCGCCCTGGGTCGGGGCCCGCAGCGGGCAGACGGGCGGGGAGATGTCGGGGGCCAGGATGGCGCACTCCTGCGACGTGGTGTCGTAGTGGCCGGCGATGACGACCCAGGTGTCGCGGTCCACCCCCCAGTGGATGCCGGCGATGTTCTCCTGCGGGATGCGGTTCGTGAAGGGCTGGCGCCACACCTCGAGCCCGGCCGCGGCGAACTCGCTGGCCAGCCAGTCACGGGCGCCGAGGTGGGTGGGGACGTTGTCGACCCGCGCCGGGAACGTGGTGACGAACTCGTGGAGCGTGGCCACGGTCGTGTTGGCATCCACGAGGGGGACGGGCGGCACCGCGAACGAGGCGGGGTCCGGCTCGCCGCCCGCAGGGGTGCCGGAGTTCAGGCATCCAGCGAAGGCGAAGGCGGCGGCCAGGAGCGGGGCGAGGCGGATGCGCACCTCTGCGCCTGGCGGCCCGCCGTCAAAGCCCTTGCGGTGGTCCGCCCGTCGTGGCGTGGAAGCCGAAGGTGACCCGGTTGGTGTCCCCGGTGGCGAGCGGGGCGCGCGGCAGCCTCCCTTCGCGAACGTCGCGCAGGCGGTA
>DATDQC010000247.1:0-3947 GCA_035292455.1 Thermoplasmatota archaeon | reverse complement strand
ATGTGGAGCTACGAGGAGGCGCTCGGCTGGCTCTACGGCCGCCAGGCGCTTGGCATCAAGCTCGGGCTCGCGAAGGTCGAGCGGCTCTTGGCCGCCGTGGGTGACCCCCACACCGCCTATCGGGCGGTCCATGTCGCCGGGACCAACGGCAAGGGCTCGGTCGCCCGGATGGTCGCCCGGACCCTCCAGAACGCCGGCCGCCGGGTGGGCTGCACCACCAGCCCCCACCTGGTCTCGTTCACCGAGCGCATCGAGGTGGACGGCGAGCCCATCGCGCGCGGCGACGTGGCCCGCCTGCTGGCCCGGCTCCGCCCCGCCGTGGAGCTCCAGGACCGACAAGGCGAGCCGCCGACCTTCTTCGAGGTCGTCACCGCCCTCGCGTTCCTCGCCTTCCGCGAGGCGGAGGTCGAATGGGCGGTGGTCGAGACCGGCATGGGGGGCCGCCTCGACGCCACCAACGTGCTCCGGCCCGCCTTGACCGTCATCACCAACGTGGATCTCGACCACCAGGAGCACCTCGGCCATACGGTGGCGGAGATCGCGTGGGAGAAATCGGGCATCATGAAGCCTGGCGTCCCCTGCGTCACGGGGGCAAGCGGCGACGCCCTCACCGTCCTCAAGGCCCGGAGCCACGAGCTCGAGGTGCCGATGAGCATCGTCGGCGAGGACTACCACGTCGTGCCCGGCGGCGACGGCCTCGTGCTGCTGCGGCCGACCGGGGAGTCCCATTATGCGGTCGGGCTCGCCGGCGAGCACCAGCGCCACAACGCCGCCCTGGTGGTCGCCGCCACCGAGGCGCTGCGCTCCCGCGGGGTCGCCATCCCGCCGAGTGCCCTGGAGGCAGCGCTCCGGGAGACCACCAATCCGGGCCGCCTCGAGACGTTTGAGGTGCCGGCCGCGACCCTGGCGCCGGGCACGGGGTCCCGCCCCGTCACGGTCCTTCTCGACGGGGCGCACAACGTCGCCGCTGCGCGTGCCCTCCGGTCCCACCTCGACCGCGCCGGCTGGCAGGGTTTCCACCTCGTCACCGGCTTCTGCGCCGACAAGGACTGGACCGAAGCCCTCGCCGCCTGGCTGCCCTGCGCCGGCAGGGTCTGGGCGGTGCCGCTGCGGAACCCCCGGAGCCTCGACCCGCGCCGCATCGTCGAGGCCACCCGGCCTTCCGGTGTGACTGCCTCGGAGCAACCCGATGTCCGGTCCGCCCTGGCTTGCGCCGCGGCGGCCGGGGCAGAGCGCATCCTCGTCGCCGGTTCGCTCTACCTCGCTGGAGAGGCCCGCGCCCTTCTCACCGGGGCAGGGCTGGAGGAGATCCGTGGCACGCAGTGAAGCGGCCGTGGCGGGCATGGTTGGGCCGACCACCGGGTGGGTCCAGGAGCGGCGCGAACTCGCGGCCTGGCTCGAGCCCACGGAGGCCTACGCCCGCCTCCGGGCAGCGGGCCTGCGGCCGACACTGCTCGACGCCGCCAGTGCCCACCCCGAGGCGCGCTGGGCCTTCGTCGCGTTCGACCCGATGCGGGAGATCCGCGTCAAGGGGGGGCGCGTCGCCGACTCGGCGCCTGACGTTCCGAAGCCGACCGGCGTCGTCCCCTATCTTCGCGCGGCGTTCGCAGCCACCCGTTTCCCGGGGACGGAGGCGGCGCCGTTCACGGGCGGCTGGGTCGGTTTCTTCGGGTACGCCTTCGCCCGCCACCTTGACCCCCGCGTGAGCGTCCACGCGGATTCGGGCCCCGGCCCCGACGCTCTCCTCCGCCTGCATCGCGGCGCCATCGCCTTCGACCTCGCCGGACGGAAGGCGACACTGTTCATGGCGGACCTGGAGGGAGTCTCCGAGGACGCCCGGTCGCGGCTCGCCGTGGCCGAGCAGGCCCTTGCCCGCGAGACCCCCGCGCTCCAAGTCGGGACGGCCACGGGCGGCTGGGAGCCCAGTCTAGGCCAGGAGGCCTTCGAAGCCGCCGTCCGCAAGCTCCAGGCGCTGGTCCACGACGGCGACCACTTCCAGGCCAACCTGGCCACACGGTTCCGCACCCGCGTCGAGGGCGACCCGCTTGCCCTCTACGGGCGGCTTCGGCTCGCCAACCCCGGGCCGTTCATGGCCCTCCTCGAGGACGGGGACTTCGCCATCGCCTCCAGTTCGCCCGAGCAGCTTCTCGCCATCGAGGGCCGCCGAATCCGCACCCGCCCCATCGCGGGGACCCGCAAGCGCGGCGCCACACTCGCCGAGGACGAGGCGATGGAGCGCGAGCTTGTCACGGACCCCAAGGAGCAGGCGGAGCACACCATGCTGGTGGACCTCCTCCGCAACGACGTCGCGCGCGTCAGCCGGCCCGGGACGGTGCGCGTCGCGGAGCGCATGAGCGTCGAGCGCTACCGCCACGTCATGCACCTGGTCTCCCGCGTCGAGGGGGAGCTCCGCCCCGGCGCCGACCTCCTCGACGCCTTCGCCGCCATCTTCCCGGGCGGAACCGTGACGGGAGCCCCCAAGCTCCGCGCAGCCCGCCGCATCGCCGAGGCGGAGCCGGTGCCGCGCGGACCCTACACCGGCTCGGTCGGCTACCTGTCGTGGTCCGGAAACGCCCAGTGGAACATCCTCATCCGCACGCTCGTCCTCCACCGCGAGCATCCCGCCGCGGCGTGGACCGCGGACGTCCACGCCGGAAGCGGCATCGTCGCCGGCGCCGACCCCGGACGCGAATGGAAAGAGACGAACCGCAAGGCCAAGGCGCTCCTCGACGCCGTGGAAGGCACGGCCCTCCCGGCCGCGTCGGGTCCCAAACCTCGGCTGGGGGAGGTCACGCGGCACGGCTCCTGGAATCCGCCGCGCGCCACGAAAAGGTTCCCCGGCGCGCGCGTCCTTCTGGTGGACAACGAAGACTCCTTTGTTCACAACCTCGCTGACTACGCCGCCGCGCTGGGGGCCGCGGTGGAGGTCATCCCCAACCGCGCCGACTGGCGTGCCGCGATGGCGAGGTTCCGTCCCACGCACATCATCCTGAGTCCTGGCCCCGGCTGGCCCCGCGACGCGGGCTGCAGCGAGGAGATGGCGCGCGAGCTCACCGGCCGGCTTCCCGTCCTTGGGGTCTGCCTAGGCCACCAGGCCATCGCCTCGGCGCACGGGGGCCGCATCGGGGTGAAGGGTCCGGTGCACGGCCGCACCGACGCCATCCTGCACCAGGGTGCTGGCCTGTTCGCAGGCCTCCCAAGCCCGTTCACCGCGACCCGCTACCACTCCCTGGTGGTGGAGGAGCCCGCCCTCCCTCCGGAGTGGATGGTCACGGCCCGCCTTGGTGACGGCACGGTGATGGCCCTCCGCCACAGGAGGCATCCCACCCATGGCCTGCAGTTCCACCCGGAATCCCTTTGTACGGAGCATGGCCTCGAACTCCTGGCCCGCTTCCTGGGCGAGTCGGTATGACCATGCGCAAGCGAACGAAGGCGGTCCGCAAGGCACGCACCCCGGCGCGCGCCGCAAGGCGTGCCCCGAACCGGGCCAAGGGCCCCGAGGGGCTCGCCTACGTCGAGGGCAAGGTCCTCGCCCTCCACCTCGCCCGCGTCCCCCTCAACGACCGCGGCTACCTGCTCGGCGACGGCGTCTTCGAGACGCTGCGGACCTCGAACCAGCACATCTTCCGCCTCGACGAGCACGCGGCCCGCATCACGCGCGGCCTCAAGGCGCTCGGGCTCGAGGCGGAGCTCGCCTCCGAGTTCCGCGACGCCGTCCAGGCCCTCGCCAAGCCAGGCTGGAAGGCGTTCGGCGGGGAGCTCTACATCCGCATCAACGTCAGCACCGGCCCCCTGGACGACGTCGCCGGCAACGGGCGCGGCATCACCGTGACGGGGCTGTGCAAGAAGTTCAAGCCCTACCCGATGCAGTACTACGCGCGTGGCATCCACGTCACCCAGAGCCCGATCCGCAAGCACACGGCGGACCCGCTAAGCAACGTCAAGAC